>JBARKD010000918.1:0-8268 GCA_049800615.1 Acidobacteriaceae bacterium
CGGCCGCTGCGCCGTCATCGTCCGGTACGCAATACACCTGTCCCATGCATCCCGAGGTGCTTTCCGCCAAACCGGGTTCCTGCCCGAAATGTGGGATGGCTCTGGAACCAACCCAACCCTCTGCAGCCCAGCGCGTCGAATACACCTGTCCCATGCACCCGGAGATCGTGCGCGACAAACCGGGTTCGTGCCCGATCTGTGGCATGGCGCTCGAGCCGCGTACCGTAACCGCGGAAGTAGCCAATCCGGAATTGGTCAGCATGACCCGGCGTCTGTGGGTTTGCGGCGCGATGACCTTGCCTTTGTTGGCAATCATGGTTTCCGATGAATTGCCGGGTCATCCCTTGCTCAGGCTTCTGCCGGGCGGCCCTCTGGGATGGATCGAGCTGGCATTGGCAACGCCCGTGGTGTTGTGGGGCGGCTGGCCCTTTTTTGAGCGCGGCTGGGCTTCCATCGTTCATCGCAGCCTGAACATGTTTACGCTGATTGCGATGGGCACAGGCGCGGCCTATCTTTACAGTCTTGCAGCCGTCGTCGCTCCTGGCATCTTTCCCGCGACCTTCCGCGATGCCTCCGGCAACCTGGGCCTCTATTTTGAGGCTGCGGCTGTGATCACAGTGCTGGTTCTGCTCGGACAGGTATTGGAGTTGAGGGCACGCAGCCGGACCAGCGGCGCGATTCGGGCCTTGCTGGGCCTGGCTCCCAAGACAGCGCGGCGTATCTCCGCTGACTTAAGCGAAGCCGATGTCGCGCTGGACCAGGTCTTGGTCGGCGATCTGCTGCGCGTCCGGCCGGGGGAAAAGGTTCCGGTCGACGGGTTAGTTACCGAGGGACATAGTTCGGTGGATGAATCCATGATCACGGGGGAGCCTGTCCCGATCGAGAAGGCCACCGGGGACAAGTTGGCTGCCGGCACGATCAATGGAACCGGCACCCTGGTGATGAGGGCAGAGCGCGTTGGAGCGGCCACGTTGCTGGCGCAAATCGTGAAAATGGTAAGTGAGGCGCAAAGGACGCGCGCGCCTATTCAGAAACTCGCGGATAAGGTTGCAGCCTACTTTGTGCCGGCCGTCCTGGCGGCAGCCGCGATCACCTTCATCGTCTGGGCGGCCGTTGGTCCGCAACCCCGTTATGCCCACGCTCTGGTCAACGCCGTAGCTGTGCTCATCATCGCGTGCCCTTGTGCTCTTGGCCTGGCGACCCCGATGTCCGTCATGGTGGCCACCGGCCGCGGCGCCGGCGAGGGCATCCTGGTGCGCAACGCGGAAGCCCTGGAGACCATGGAAAAAATCGACACGCTGGTTGTGGACAAAACGGGAACTTTAACCGAGGGGAAACCGAGAGTCACCACGCTCCTGCCCGCCGAGGGTATCAGCGAGACCGAACTGCTGCAGGCTATCGCCAGCCTGGAAAAGGCAAGTGAGCACCCCTTGGCTGCTGCCATCCTGGCCGCTGCTAAGGAAAAGAACCTGGGACTGCTGCCCGTGACCGATTTCGCCTCGATTACCGGGAAGGGCGTATCGGGAACTATCCAGGGCAGGAAAGTGGCGGCCGGCAATCCGGCGCTGATGCATGACCTCGGGATCGCCTCGATGGATGATCAAGCCGAGGCTCTCCGTCAAGCAGGCCAGACCGTAATGTTGGTGGGATGGGACGGGCGTTTTGCCGGCTTGCTCGGGGTCGCCGATCCCATCCGGGAGTCTACCCCGCAAGCCATCGAGGAGCTGAAGCGCGCCGGCGTCAGGATCGTGATGGTTACCGGCGACAACCGCACCACCGCCGCGGCTTTGGCGCAAAAGTTGGGAATTGCGTTTGAAGCCGAGGTCTTGCCCCAGCAAAAGGCCGAAACCGTGAAAAGGTTGCAGTCCGATGGCGCAGTTGTCGCCATGGCGGGCGACGGAGTCAACGATGCCCCGGCGTTGGCCCAGGCGCAAGTCGGAATCGCCATGGGTACAGGCACAGACGTGGCGATGGAGTCGGGCGGAATTGTTCTGGTGAAGGGAGACTTGCGCGGCATCCTCAAGGCCCGTCGGTTAAGCCGGCGCGCTATGGGGAACATTCGCCAGAATCTTTTTTTCGCGTTTATCTATAACGCACTAGGAATCCCGCTTGCCGCAGGTGTGCTGTTCCCGGTGTTTGGCTGGCTGCTCAATCCCATGATCGCGGCTGCCGCCATGAGCTTCAGCTCCGTTTCGGTCATCGCCAACGCGCTACGTCTCCGTTCGGCCCGGCTCTGATCGATGCCGGGATGAGAAACTTTCCCTCGCAAGCCTTCGGCTGAAGTGGCGCCCCGCCTGGGCGCTTTTGCTGAGCGCTGGTTCTAATGATCCCGCATTTCCATTTGCGCCTGGCGGAAGGCATAATCACTGATGTGAACTGAACCTTGATAGGGCCGATTGATGTCGGCAATGGCAGCTAACGACACGGAGATCAGCAAGGAAAAGGCAGCCACCTGAATGAGGTGCAGCCTGCCGTTGGAAGCGCCGAATAAGCAGGTGGATGCAATCGTAACCACGGCCCCGCTCAGCAGGACAAACCACAGCACGCCCGGAATCTTTGTTGCGTTCTCCACCAAGCGGACGCGGCGATAGCCGGCCAATGCGCTCAGCTCGTACAACGCATGGTCCGCCGCCAAGATCTGCGTAGGTGACGCATCCTGCAAGTTCAGGAGCGCCTGCCACATATCCCGGGCAATCTCATGGGTCTCTGTGGGCTCGGTGTCGGCGGCCATTTCTGCCCATTCCCGATTGACCACTGCATCTCCGTAGGCGCGCGTCAACTCCTTCAGTTTGGCGCCTTGTTGGGCAGGCAAGCCGTCCGCGAGTCGAGAGAGATTGATCAGTGAATTGGCCTCCGCATTTGCATTCAACTCGGCGGCTCCAAAGTCCGTCCAAACTGTGTAGAGCATGAAGCCCATGATGACCGCGTAGGTTGTGCCCAAAACGGACAACTGCCAGCCGATCAGATCGTTGTGTATCCGCCGATCCGACGCAGGCCAGTAATAATTTACAGCTGCCATAAAGGAAAGCGAGCAGGCTACAGAAATGATGACTATCATGGCGTTTTGCGATGTGTCGAGCATTGGTCCTTCAGCCTCGAACCGGGCTCCCACAGTGTATCGTCAGCGCCTGTGAATGGATTGAGCGGGAGAGAGCCGCTTAGTTCTTTTCGGAGTACCAAATGGATTACCGTATCGAGGTTTCCTTGAAGAAGGAAGTGAGAGGAAGAGAGTGCGGGTAGCGATTATTGGCGGGACTGGCCACATTGGAAGTTTTCTGACGCCACGGCTTTTCGATGCGGGACACACAGTGAGCTGCATCAGCCGAGGCTTGAAGAAACCCTACCGGCAGCACCCGGCATGGCAAGCCATTACACATGTTGAAATCGATCGCGCTCAAGAGGAGGCCGCGGGAAACTTCGGCGAGCGCGTGGCGAAACTGGATGCGGAGGTCATCATCGACCTCACCTGCTATCGCCTCGAAAGCGCACAACAACTGGTGAGCGTCCTCCACGGGCAAGCAAGTCACCTGCTCCATTGCGGCACTATCTGGGTGCATGGACCGAGCGTGGAAGTACCAACGACGGAAGATGTTCCGCGCACCGCGTTCGGCGACTACGGCATCCGCAAGGCTGCCATCGAAGCCTATCTGCTCAGCGTGCCTGGGCTCCCTGTAACCATTTTGCATCCTGGGCACCTGGTTGGACCAGGCTGGGCGCCCGTCAATCCGGCGGCTAACTTCGATCCTCGCGTCTTCTCCAGGCTGTTGCAGGGCAAGCCGATTCAGCTGCCTAACATTGGGATGGAAACGGTACATCATGTCCACGCGGACGATGTGGCCCAGTGCTTTGTCCGGGCGGTTGCCTGCCGAAAAGCAGCGGTGGGCGAGAGCTTTCATGTTGTCTCGCCTGCAGCCCTTACCCTGCGAGGCTACGCGGAACGCGTCGGCGCATGGTTTGGCAAGCCAGCCAGGTTGGAGTTTCTGCCTTGGGAAGAATGGCTGAAAACGGTCACGGAAAGGGATGCCGCGGTGACTTGGGATCACATCGCGCACTCGCCTAATTGCAGTATCGGCAAGGCACGCAGGCAACTGGGATACGAACCACGCTATAGCTCCCTCGAGGCAGTCCGTGAATCGCTTGAATGGCTGATCGACCACGAAGTCGTTCAACCATCTTAATTTCCGTCTTGTTCTTATCGGGGATCGTTCCAGTGCACCATGGGCAGGCCCGGGGCTGGGGCACGGAAATAGGGGATGCGCTTGCCCTTGAGTGAGCCGATGTAGATGGTTTGCAGATCGGGGCCGCCGAAGGTCACGCTGGCCATCCACGGGGCAATGCCCTCGCCTGTGGCAAACAGCACCTGCTCATTGACTTTGCTTTCGAAGAAGGCTTTCTCCAGAGCCTCAACCCTGGTTGAATTACCCTCGTCCAGCAGCAGGCGGAACTCTCCTTCAGGTGTGAGCACGAACAGCTTGTCGGAATAGACACAGGTGCCCCACAAATTTCCCAGGCTGTCGAACGCGATGCCGTCCGGCCACGCACCTTTGCCCAGACTCGAGGGCCCGAACACTTCGCGGCGGCTCAAGCTTCCATCTTTGCCAACCCGCAATCGGCTGACGCATCCCCCGGTGGTCTCGACCACGTAGAGGAATTCTTCGCGAGCATCCATGCGGATCTCGTTGGTGAAGTGGAAGCCGTCGGCAACGATACGAAATTTGCCGTCGATATAGCGCGCGATGTAACCGTCCGGCAAGTCGGTGCGCAGAGCATGCATCCAATTCTTGATGCGGGTGGAGACGGTGATCCAGATGCGATCCTGCGAATCGCGCAGGACGAAATTCACTTTGCCGATGGGCTCGCCGTCGATGCTGTCAGCGAGGAGTGTGGTTTCCCCATCGCGGGTCATCTGTTCCAGGCAATCGGTGCCAAAGTTGGAGATCAGGATATCGCCGTTTCGGGCAAAAGCAAGACCGTTGGGCAGCGTGCCCTCGAGATAGCGGCTTGCTTCGCTGGCCACATCCTGAAAATGGCCTGATCGTTTTTGGGTGATGATCTGCTGCCTGCCGTCAGGCGAAATTCGGACCACGCCTCCGCGCGCGTCGGCCGACCAGAGAGTACCGTCTCGCTCCGCCAAAATACATTCCGGACGTTGTAGGTCGCTGCCGATGTATTGAATCGAACTCTTCTCGAGAGAAAAGTGGAGAACGGGGTTGTCGGTCATGCAAATTCTGCGACGGGCTTCTCCGAGTCCGCGTCGGATTGGTTATCAGCATTGCTGAGCAGCAGACCAATCGCCTGAGCAACCTTGCACACGTGCGCAGCAGAGACGCGAAAGCGCTCCTTGGTAAAGCGGGCCAAGGGGGCGGAGACCCCGATGGAACCCACGATCACATCATTATCGACCCGTATGGGGGCGGCCACGCAGCGGACATCATCCGTGTATTCCGCTTCATCGGTGGCGTAGCCTCTCTTCTTAATCAGGACGCAATCTTTGCTCAGGTCCTGAATCGAAGTCATGCTGTTTTTGGTATACCTGCGCAACTGCCCGGTCCCAAACAAAGCCCGCAGCTCACGCTCATCCGCATCCGCCAACAACGCTTTGCCGTGCGCCGTGCAGTAGAGAGGCACCAGCTCACCGGTTTGCCCGGCCACCGCGATCACGTTACTTGCCGCCGCGTGGTCGATGAACAGAGCGTATTTGCCTTCGCGAATCGCCAGGTGGGCGGTTTCATTAATCTGCGCGGCAAGCAGCTTGAGCTGCTTGTTGGCCACCCGGATCAGCATGTTGCCCCAATCATAGCGGTGGGACAGGCGCCACATGGAGGAGCCCAGGATGTAGTCCTTGCGCCCGGCGGGACAGGCAAGAAAACCCCGGCGCCGGAGCGTGTTTGCCAGCCGGAAAGCGCTGCTCCGATCGATCCCCAGCAGTTCAGTCAGCTCTCCCAGCGAGACCGGCTGTTTGGATAGCGCAACCGCCTGCAGGATGGTGAGTCCGCGATCAAGACTTTGTATGAAAGGAATCTGGCGAACTTTTTCCTCGGGCATAAAGACAGCGTCCGGTTCTAGGCTCGAAACGTAACTCCCTGCGATTCAAGGTAAACCTTGCTGGTCTTTACCAATTCCAGTGGAGGAGTGGGAGATGGATTCTGGGGGTCGTTGTCGAGTTCCCCCATTACCATACCATGAATTTTTCGCCCCGCCATAATGTCTAAAATGGCTGGAATGTTGACCTTGCCCTGCCCCAGGGGGCAGTAGCCGAGCAGGTGGGGATCCGTACCGTTAAAGTCTTTGAGGTGCATGTGCTGCACCAGGGGCAGGAAGTCCTTTACCACCTGGACCGCATCTGATCCCCCCTTGGTGAGCTGGCCGATATCCGGTCCAAATTTAACGTATTTGGTATCCACAGCATCGAGAACAGCATAGGTCTCATCGCGGGATTCGACACAGGTTCCGGTGTGCTGATGCAGCACTACGGTCAATCCCTGGTCGGTGATTGCCTTCGCCGCTTCGTTCAACGTGCTGACGATCGTTGCCTTGCTTGCGGCGAAGTCGTACTGGGCGCGTTTGACCTGGTTGGGACCGAGGACAAAGACACGGCCGTTGTACTTTTTGATCAGGACGGTCCAGGCCAAGGCTTTGTCCATCTCGTCTTTTCGCTTGCTTGCGTCGGTCAGATTGAGCGTGCAGTAGCCCGAGATCAGGGGCAAATGATGCTGCGCCAGTGCGGCCTGCAGTCCGCCCTGGGACTCCCACTTGGTGAGGACGTCGCCGAAGGTTTCAAAGCCATAGAAGCCAAGATCCCCAACGTCGGTGATCGCCTGGTTCACGTCGTTCGGCCATGTAATGCCGGTGTGGCCGATCTCAATATTTCTCTTCTTTTTGGCAAAGGCAGGCAAGGCGGCGCTCGCCGCGCTCGCTGCTCCCAACCGGAGGAAGCCGCGGCGATTTAATGGCTGTTTCATCAAGCGTGTGCAAACCCGATAGTGAGACTACTGTCGCAGATCACAATTGTCCAGGGAAAATGCATAATACGCACAGACGACCTTGGGCAACACCTGGCATGATTTATCATTCTGATATCAGGACAGGACCGGAGGCGTTTAGAAGATGGTGATAGGTCGCAAGCTTTTGGCTGTGTGCTTTCTTGCTACGGCCGGGGCACTGGCAGTCGGTAACGTGGTCGGGTTTGCTGACACGGCGAAGCCGGTGTTGAATGCGAAAGCCAAGCGTGGACAAGCGGTCTTTCAGCAAAACTGCGTGAGCTGCCACAACAAGCAACCAGATGATTCCACCCCGTTCGGCCCGCCCAACCTGCACGGTATCTTCAGCAGCAAGCCGATGTTGACCCCTCCGGTCACTGTGGTTCAGGCCACGGAGACAATCAAGAATGGCAAGGCTCCCATGCCGGCGTTTGGCTCGATATTGAGTGAAGCGCAGATCAGCGATCTGATCGCTTATTTGAAGGCTCAGTAGGGACCGCAGTCCGCGTCTGCCCTTCACCCGGGAATGCCTCTGCAAAAATCTATTGTCGGTTGAGGAAACAGCAGATCGCCTCCACTTCGCTGTGCCGCTGCTTCTCCGGTCGGGACGACAATTTTGTGGTTAGGCGAGAGCTGTCTTTCCAGGAAACAGCAGGTCCCACTTGGCTCAATGGAAGAGCAAGGCTACCCTTTGTCATTCCGAGCGAAGCCGAGGAATCTGCTGTTTCCTGAACGGGCAATAGATCTTTATGGCGATCTCCCTATTCGGGGAATTCGATGCCCTCGAAGAATTTGTAGTTGTCGAGGTTGGTTGCCGGCGCGAAGAAGCAAGCTACCTTCATCTCCTCCGTGCCGCTGTTGCGCAACATGTGGATCTTGCCCTGGGGAAATAGGACCGCGCTGCCGGCCTTCACCGGCTGTACCTCACCCTCGATCATCACTTTGCCGGAACCGCTGACGATGTAGATGATTTCCTCGCCGTTGGGATGAGAGTGCGCGGGTCTGACGGTTTCCCCCGGCGCTACCTTGATCACGCACATCGAGCAGTGCTTTGCGTCGACATTCTCCTGGGTCATCAACCAGCGCAGCTGCCGTCCGGGAAGATCCAGCGCCTCAATCGAATTCTCGTCTACGATTGGCAGGGTCATGGTTTCGCCTCCAGAGCTTGTTGGATGGTGTCGGCAATTGCGGCAGGGGTCAGGTGGAAAGCGGTGATCAGCTCTTCATAAGTCCCGGAATGAATAAACTGGGCTTGGCCGCTGCGATTGAGTGTGTTGAGGCTGAGGAT
>JBARKD010000919.1:0-2472 GCA_049800615.1 Acidobacteriaceae bacterium
CGAGAAAAGCCAAATCCAAGCCCTGGACCGCACGCAACCGATACTGCCGATGATGCCCGGCGTGCCCGAGCGGCGTACCCATGATTACAGCCGCCACGGAACCACCACGTTGTTTGCTGCCTTGAACATCGCCACCGGCAAGGTCATCGGCGAGTTGCACCGACGCCATCGCTCGCAGGAGTTCTTGCAGTTCCTGCGCACGATCGAGGAGGCGGTACCCAAGAAGCTCGATGTGCATTTGGTGATGGACAACTACGGCACTCACAAGACACCCACGGTCAGACGCTGGCTTGCACGCAATCCCCGCTTTCATGTCCACTTCACTCCCACTTCGGCCTCCTGGCTCAATCAGGTCGAGCGCTGGTTCGCTACGCTCACCGAGCGGCAGATCCGTCGGGGCACTCACCGCAGCACCGTCGAACTCGAGCGCGCCATCCGCGACTACCTCACAGTCAACAATCGCGACCCGAAGCCTTTCGTGTGGACCAAGACCGCGGACCAAATACTGGAAAGCATCAAACGATTCTGCATGCGAACTTCTGAATCAGGACACTAGCAGCGCGGCTCCCTGGCAGACTCTAGTGGGTGAGAATCTACCCGCTGCAGCGGCTTTCCGCGCACTCGGCGGTCCGATTCTCGCGACCGTCGTAGTAGCGGCGGCGCTTATCTCTCTGATTAAAACCTGGATCGCGCTTGCATGGATAGCCTCCCGGCTGATCCTTGCCCAAGCCAGGGACGGCTTGCTGCCGCGGAGCTTGAGCGTTCTTCACCCCGGCTCCGGAACTCCTAGAATGCAATCGCATTGACAACGGCAGTGAGCATCGTCGGCATCATCGTCGGTCGCAGCGCGTTGCTTCCGATCGTGAACATGACGTCAATCTGTCTCGCGATGTCGATCATCGTTTGCCTGGTTGCCTTGGTTCGTTTGCGTTACACCATGCCAAAGCCTTCATTCTCGGTACCAAGGAGCGTGATCGCTTGTGCGTTGATCACTGGCCTGGCGATGGTCGGAGCCGCCACGATCGCGCCTGCTATCCAGAGCCACGAAGGAGTACCCACCGAATGGAAGTTGATAGCGGTGTGGGGCGCTCTCGGGTTAATCGCGGCACAGATGGCCGTGCGTCGAACGCCTTCCGATGGCAAGGTGTCTTGAAATGCAGCGGCCGGTTGCCGCCCCCATGAAGGCACCCATGAGCACGATGTACGGGCTGGCCAAGTTGCAGCCGGCGGTTGGCCTCTGGGAAACCAGCGCCGAAATCCCTCGGTGCGGTCCCGAAGATGTCCTGATCAAGATCCGACACACGGCGATCTGCGGTACGGACCTGCACATCTATAAATGGGACGATTGGGCCGCCGCTACGGTTCCCGTGCCAATGATCGTCGGGACATGAGTACGCCGGCGAGATCGTGCAGATCGGAGAACGGGTCACGCGCAAGCTCCACGTCGGCCAGCGAGTCTCCGGCGAAGGCCATATTATCGACATAAACTCGGCCGCCGCGCGGGCGGGGCATTTTCACCTCGACCCTGGAACGATTGGGGTGGGCGTGAACCGTCAAGGCGCTTTTGCCGAGTATCTTGCTATCCCCGCCTTCAACGTGGTGCCGCTGCCCGACGACGTTTCGGATGACATCGCGGCCTTGCTGGATCCGTTCGGCAACGCCGTACACACGGCGCAGCAGTTCGACCTGATGGGCGAGGGCGTGCTGGTCACCGGCGCCGGGCCGATCGGCATCATGGCTGCGGCCGTGGCAAGGCGCGCTGGCGCTCGCAGCGTAGTCATCACCGACACTAACCCCTTCCGCCTCGAGCTCTCACGGCCGACGCGGTCATAGTTGGAGCCGGATTTACTGGACTGTCAGCGGGGAATGTGGGTCAAGCCCTCGGACTTGCTTGCTTGCTTGCTTGCTTCGCTTGGCGACAAGCATGGACCACATCTCATTAAGCAGCTAGGATCAGCTCCTGCGCTGGTCTTCGACCTTATCGAGCGATATAAAATCGATTGCCAACCCGTACGCAACGGTACTCTGCACTGTGCCGTGGGCAACCGAGGGCGCCGAGACATCGAACAGCGTGCGCGTCAATGGCAATCATTGGGTGCGCCACCATGATCGCGCTGAGGCAGTCGCGCGCGCGACCGGCGTTACCGATATAGCGAGAGCCGATCTTCGAGACGAGAAAGCGGTCCGCCGCGCATTGGAGGGGGTTGGCGGCGTATTCTATATCCCGCCGAAATTCTTGCCTGATGAAGCGGCAATTGGTGTGCGCCTCGTTGAACTCGCCGCAGAAGCCGGAGTCGAGCGCTTCGTGTTTTCGGGCGTTATGTATCCCTTCATCACCGACATGCACAATCACCGCGCCAAGCTGCCGGTGGAATTAGCATTAATCAAATCCGGTGTGGCATTCCCAATTTTATTGCCAGCGAATCTGATGCAGTCTATCGAGGCGTTTTTTTGGAACAGGGTCCTCGACAC
>JBARKD010000920.1:0-1897 GCA_049800615.1 Acidobacteriaceae bacterium
ACCGTTGGGGCATCGACAAATTTCTCGCCGAAACGGAAAAGCGTCTGGCCTTTCCACTGATTCGTTTCGCGGCTTCAGACTGCGAGCCGCGCCACAGAATCGACCGTGCCGGCCACATCGGCGTTCACGCGCAAGCGCAGCCATGCATGTACTACATCGGTGTTTCGGTGCCGGTGGGCCGCCTGCCCGTGGACCAGATGCTGGCCCTTGCCGAGGTGGCAGACCGATACGGCAACGGAGAATTGCGCCTTACCGTGTGGCAGAACCTGGTGATTCCCCATATTGCCAGCGAACATCTTGAGGCGGCCAAGGCAGATATTCTCGCCGCGGGTTTGAGCTTCGATGCGGGCACGGTGCTGAGCGGAACGGTTGCCTGCACGGGCAACCAGGGCTGCCGCTTTTCCGCCAGCGACACGAAGACCCATGCGGTTGCGCTGGCCAACATGCTGGACGGTGCATTCAAGATTCTTGAGCCGGTGAACCTGCACGTAACCGGCTGCGTTCATTCCTGTGCCCAGCACTACGTCGGAGACCTTGGCTTGATGGGGGTGACAGTGGGCGGTGAGGAGGGGTACCAGGTGGTGCTGGGCGGCGGCTCGGATCAGGACCAGGGTCTGGCGCGCGAACTCTTCCCCGCAGTGAAATTCAGCGAATTGCCGCCCCTGATACACAACCTGTTCAGCACCTACGCCCAGCGCGCGATGGCCGGAGAATCCTTTCTTGCATTTACGCGCGGTCACGCGATCGATGAACTCAAAGCGTTCTGTCAGCCGGAGGAGCGTAGCTAGCATGCCCGGTTCTGTTTCTTTTGTTCCGTTCATTCCGGAGAGCGCGCCATTGACTGCCGAGCAGCGGGCGTGGCTTAACGGGTTTCTCGCCAGCATCTACTCGCGGGCAGAATCAACTACGGCCGCGGAGCTGCTGCCGGCACTCAAGATTGCGGTGTTGTATGCCTCCCAGTCGGGCACTGCGGAAGGCCTGGCGCGCAAGGTCGCCAAGGAACTTACGTCCAAGGGCCACGTAGCCACGTTTCTACCGCTGGAGGGCTACACGCCGGCATCCCTGGCTGCGGAGCGATATGCGCTACTGATCGCAAGCACTTATGGCGAGGGTGATCCGCCCGATGTGGTGCAACCCTTCTATAACCAGCTCTGCATGGAGCACTTTCCCCGCTTTGAAAATCTCTCGTTTTCCGTACTGGCGCTGGGTGACTCTCACTACGAACATTTTTGTAAATTTGGCCGTGACCTGGACGAAAAGCTGGCCTCGCTGGGCGCTTACCGCATGTGTAAACGGGTCGATTGCGATGTCGATCTCGACGAGCCGTTCGCTCGATGGAAGAGCTCACTCTTCAAGAGCATTGAGGAGATTGTCGGCACCCGTCCAGCGAAGCGCGCCGCGGCGAACGAAGCGACGGTATCCGCCCCAACCCCCGGCAAGCCTCAGCAGCCGGCCAGGAAAACAGCGGCGCACACGCGTGACAATCCGTTCCTGGCCCCAATTGTCGAGAAGCGGCCGCTCACGCATGAGGTATCGAGCAAACTCACGCTGCACATGGCCTTCTCCGTCGAGGGGTCGGCTGTCACCTACGAAGCAGGCGATGCTTGTGCCGTCATCCCGCAAAACGAGCCCAGCCTGGTGGAAGAGATCTTGCATCGGCTCAAATTTAGCGGGGAAATGTTAGTGCAACTGCCCAAAGCGGGCACTGTGCCACTGCAAACGGCGTTGCTCGACCATCTGCAGATCACCCGGCTCACGCGCAAGATGGTCCAGTCCTACGCGACCATCGGGCAGTGCCTTCCACTGCTGGACCTACTCAAGCCGGAACAGCAGTCGCATCTTGACACCTATACCTGGGATCGTGGACTGATCGACCTGCTCTATGAATATCCTGGGG
>JBARKD010000921.1:0-4666 GCA_049800615.1 Acidobacteriaceae bacterium
GCGCTCGAAGACTGGTGGCAGGGGGTTCGGTCGCGGTCGTCTCCAGATCAGTCGGCGAAGTCCGACCCATACCATTGCGCATGAGCGACAATCTCTATCGCATCGGGCAGGAAGCGCTCGCCAACGCAGTGCGCCACGCGCGGCCGACCACGCTCAGCATCATCCTCGAATACAAGAGAAACCGGGTGCGTCTACTGGTCGGTGACGATGGGACCGGATTCGTCCAGGGGGAAGAACTGGGCGGTTTCGGTGTGCTTGGCATGCGTAAGCGCGCCATCAGCATTTCCGCCACGCTCGATATTTCGAGCGTACTTGGCGGAGGTACCCAGGTGTCGGTCACCGCTCCGCTGCCACCGCGCCTCACGTTTATTTCATCGCCAAGACACCTGTTCAAGTTCTTAAGGGAGCATTTTAGCAATGCCACAGCCGCCGATCCGCCCCATCCGCATCCTTATCGTGGATGACCATCCTGTCATCCGCGCCGGCCTCAGGAGCATGCTCCGCACCCAGGCCGAACTCGAGGTTGTCGGCTCGGCTGCCAGCGGAGAAGAAGCCCTTTCCAAACTCAGCCAGACGCAACCGGACGTGTTGCTTCTTGATCTTCGGATGCATGGCATGAGTGGAGTAGAAACGCTCCTTGCCATGAGGCGCAGAGCTGACGATGCCCGGGTCATCATCCTGACCAGCTTTGAGACGGACGAAGACATCTATCGCGCCGTGCAGGCCGGCGCGCAAGGTTATCTTCTGAAAGACACCGGCCTGAAGGAGATGGTGGAAGCGATCCGCACCGTCCATGCAGGGAAAAAATATATCCCGCGCGACATAGCCTCCCGTCTCGCGGAGCGCATGATGCGGACCGATCTCACTCCACGCGAGATTGAAATCCTCAAGTTGCTTGCCAAGGGACCAACCAACAAGCAGATCGGCCATGCGCTTGGAATCAGTGAGAATACAGTAAAAAATCACGTCAATAGCGTCATCGAGAAGCTCGAAGTCTCAGACCGTACCGAAGCCGCTACTACGGCAATTCAAAGAGGCCTCATCTCTGTAGATGATTAATGAAAAATCCTGCAACATACTCCTCACCAAGCGTCCGCATAGCCAAGGTGGACTATAGACCGATGGCGACTGGCAGGTAACACTAAACGAGCGCACGTTTCGCATAGTCGTTCGAACTTGAGCGTCCGCGCTGCGTAAATACCCCGGGAGGCGCTCCGACATTGCTTGGCCGCCGTGAATTCTTGCAACTCCTTGCCAGTGCTGGCGCCGCTTCTGTCTTCGACCCGGCATTCGCTTTTGCCCTGTATGGTGAACAGACACAGACCCAAGCAGGTTATGCGGCTGCACGAATACCGAACGAGTTCTCTCTCTTTCTCCCGGGCGAGGAAGAGTCACTGAAGGCCGCGCCTGCGGTCAGCAAGATAGGAGGCGGCGAATTAACAGCAACACTTGGTGGCCGTTCGGCTTCGCTTGGCCAAGGCGACTTCATGGAAGGCTGGCAGCTTCTCGCCATTAGCAGCATGAACGGAGTCGAAACCGCCGTATTTGAAAAACATGCCACCCATCGCGGCGCCATTGCTTATGTGACAGAGGACCGAGGGACAATCGCCCAAATTCCGAAGCAAGTGGGCGACCTGTCCAGGATTCGCCCTCGCCCTGAAAATACTTCTCAAGGAGTTCGGTTCCAGCGTAACGCGCGGTATGTGCCCGGACCGGACATTCCGGGGTTGTATATCCTGAATTCCTCGGACGATCCACGCTACGAGAACGTCGCAGCGCTCGGCGCCGAGTATATCGGCTGGACTCTGGTCGCGAATGAGCAGGGCGGTCCTAAAGCTTCGCTGTATCTCGAACCGGATGGGAAGTCGCGGCAGATTGCCGGTAAACCGGACGGGGATGGCTCGTGGGAGCAGGACCAACTCGGCGCTTATTTCGATCCCACATCTCTGCTCCCTGGAGAAAATCCCCAGATTTACGCATATTCTTCTGGGTTCAGCAAACGCACGCTGCTTGGGGGCTATCTCCCGGTCGCCGACATCGGTGTATGGAATCCTGAATATCAGTGTGGCTACGAAACGATGGTATTGCTGCCGCCGGGAACTGGTGCACAGCCGCTCGGTCGAGTGCGTTCGATCGTGCTCGATGAACACGCTCCGCATCATGCCGGCGCCGATACGCTGCGCAAAGCTCCCGACGGCAAGACCTATCTCGATCGGTACTGGAACTGCTCTCCCCAACAGTTCTACGAAGCTCTCGCGGGAATCTGGAACCGCTGGTCCTCACTCTATGAGACGGCCATGCCGGTCAAGATTCCTGATGAATGGCTGCTGAACTCCGCGCGAGCGGGCATCACGCTCTGCCGGTGCAGCTATCGCGGTCTGGAACCCACCTACCAGATTGGAGAAGGCGCATACACCAAGATTCCGGAACGCAGTCATGCCCTGTTTCCCGTCGCTCAATACGAATTCGTGTGGGCGCACCAACTCTGGAATTTGACCAACGACTCCGACGAGTACCTTCAGTACTACCTTGACAAATATGTGTTGCCCAACGGGGATTTCCTCTACAACACGCAGGATCAGGTGGAAGCACCTCTAAATATTGGGGTTTTTCTCGCTAACTCGGCGCGTTCGTTCGATTACACGCGCAATTTGGCCAGCCTTCAGAAGCGCCTGCCTGTGCTCGAACGTATGATCGGGTTTGCCCTGGCGCGTTACGAATACAGCAAGGAGCAGTTTCCCGCCGGCGACCGGAGGCACGGTCTCATTTATGGATCTCCCGAGGCTGACCTCGGTGATCCGGCGAACGACTTCCCAAATTCTCACCCTTTCTATTATCAAAACTCCGTTTGGATATGGCGCGGCATCTCAGAGCACAGCCGATGCCTGAAGCTGGCGGCACAGGTCACACACGATGAGACCATCCGTTCGATGGCGGCGCGTTATGATGCAATCGCAAGGGAGATGCGCGTAAACATTCAGGCATCCCTCGCAGCAACCCTATCCCTCTGTTCGCCGGAGATGAAGAGGACGTGTATTACACCGTTTACCCCGGATGATATTGATCGTCCGCCGAAGGAGTTGTCGAGTTACGAGAATCACCGTTTCATGCAAGACTGGTTTCTCGCCGACTGGGGTGATGCTGCGCTCGACCTCGGCCATCTGAAGCATCGGGAGATCGCCGGCATGCAAATCATGGGTCTTCACACCGACGGCGCCGTGGCTCGCACGTCTAACTTCATGGACCACGGCAGTCTCGCCGTCAAGATTCGGCAGCAAGATTACCGGCCATTCCTGCTCAACCTATATGCTCTCGTTTGTTATGCTGCGGATTCCGGCAACCGGTACTCACCCGAAGATGCCTACATCCCCGGTAGCTTTGCTGGAGAAGGCGGCCGGTACGGGTGGGCCTCGGTGGTCAACAGCGCCCTTCAGCCCACTCTCGGCTTGCGATGGCTCCTATGTTATGAAGAGTGGGACAACGATGTCTGCCATCTGCAAAAGGCAGCACCAAAGCACTGGTTCGCAAGCGGCGAAACCATCTCGGTGTCGAAATGCCCAACCCGCTTTGGCTTGGTTAGCTGGTCGACACAATCATTTTCCAACCGCCAGTGGAAGGTAACGGTGGACGTGGCTACGGGATTCAGCGGCGACCTCATCATCCACATCCACCCAAACGATGGGAAACCCATCAGTCGATCTTCCGTCGGTGCGTTTGACGCTGGCTTCGTCACTTTGCATAAAGATCTATTTGCCACTACTTTGCACTTCGAGATAGAGGTTAGTTAACAGCTGATGCATCCTCGAACCAGCACAATCCGGACATCGGTGTCGATGGCAGCACGTGGCGGGAGATAGTTATTTGGATAATGATCGATATATGAAAGGCCGCCGCCACTTTCTGAAACAAGCCGGGGCAGTCGCAGTGGGACAAGAGAGCTGACCTAACCCGCTCACCGGCGCGTAAGCTACTCATTGTACTTAGGCTTATGGTCGGGGAGAGAGGATTCGAACCTTCGACCCCCTAGTCCCGAACCAACCAACCGATCTACTAAGCTGTTATTCCGTTTAGGTTTGTTCTGCGTGCTGTACCGTCGTTTTGCATGATATTCGGGAGTGAATGGACCCAACTTGGACCCAAAACATTTCAGTCCAAATGCCCGACCGGGCTTAGGAACTTACCGGCACGCGGTCAATTTGGTTCCTCGGCTCACTCTATGCTCCATGGAAGCCTCACCGCTTCCACAATCAAGAACAACCCCGCGACGAAACGGCAACACTTCGCGGAGCTGTTTAACGCCATTGCGTTAAGCCGGTAATACACCAATCGCGCAGTGTAAAGCAAACTGCAATTTGCTTTACACTAGATGATCGGGCCGCGAGTTTTCCCGCTAAAACCTATGAAGCCCTTTGTTCCTCATATACTTCCGATCACAGATGTTTCCTGGGAACCACTGATTCCCTTGATCGGACTCGCAAGAGACGGGTACTCGCGCTAACGCGTTCGCAGTTTGCGGTTCCCCTTTTGGATATCATGTTCCAGCGACCAATCTTCCAAAGTACCCATCTTGATGGTCTAGCAAGTATGCCAAGCAAGCCTATGATTATGAACATGTTGGGCAGGCTGAAGCGTGCTGGCATCCTGAAGGTTGTCCGCCCTGGAAGCG
>JBARKD010000922.1:0-2773 GCA_049800615.1 Acidobacteriaceae bacterium
CTACAGAGACCGGCCTTGGCCGCGACCTCGCGCAAAGGAACGGTCATCCTTTACTGGATCTTCACTGCGCTCTTCTGCCTGCAGATAGGCTTCACGGCGTATGCGCAATTGCGCCTTCCGCAGGTAGCGCAAGCGTTCAACCGTCTCGGCTTTCCCGCCTATTTCAGGGTGGAGCTCTCCTGGGCTAAGGTCCTGGGGGTGTTGCTGCTCCTGACGCCGGTTCCGGCGCTGCTCAAGGAGTGGGCCTACGCCGGCTTCTGCATTACTCTTGCCTCGGCGCTGATTGCCCATCTGGCGGTAGGCGACCCGTGGCAAGTCTGGGCGTGGGCTGCGGGTACCAGCGTACTTTGGGGCCTCTCGTACCTCTTCTGGCGCCGCCTGAATGTAGAGCGCATCTAAATGAAACGCAAGACTTGGAGGTGAACATGAAGAAGGCTGTTCAGGAAGAATCTGCCTCCGCGTTGATCGACCGGAGAATCGGGGAACTCGGCGACTGGCGCGGGGAAATGCTGGCGAAGGTTCGGAAAATCCTCCTTCACACCGATCCTGAGATCGTGGAAGAGTGGAAGTGGATGGGGACGCCTGTTTGGTATCACGGCGGCATCGTCTGCACAGGAGAGACTTACAAGGACGTGGTCAAGATGACATTCGCCAAAGGGGCTGCGTTGGAGGATCCTGCGCGTCTATTCAACTCCGGCCTCGATGGAAACGTGAGACGCGCTATCGACATTCGCGAAGGTGACAAGCTCAACGCGACGGCCTTGCGGGATCTCATCCGAGCCGCGGTGGTCCTTAATCTCGAGAAGAAGAGCAAAGCAAAGCCACGGCGAGCGGGCAACAAGAGTCTGTGACTTGTTGCTTTGAAGGGGCGGGGCTTTTCAGCCCCGCCGTCAAATCGAATAGAAGACCGGCTTCAGTCGCTGAGGGCACGATTTCCACCACTAGACAGAATTCTCATCCCGCCGAAGTGGAAGGACCTGCAGTTTTGTTTGCCCAGCCGCTTCACTCAATGAAAAACGCAGGCCCCACCTTTGTCATCCCGAGCGCAGCCGAGGGATCTGCAGTTTTACCCGTTTAGCCATCAAGCCCTACTCGGCTTTCAGGGCCTCAACTGGATTCACCGCCGCTGCGCGTCGTGCCGGCAAATAACTGGCGAGTCCTCCCTGCGACACTACACTAGTCCGTTAGCGTGATGTCGCCGGAGTAGCGATCGCGGTTACAGATGGGCCATTCCAGATACAGCGAAGTCAAGAGCAATGACTTCGTGTACCGCAATCGAAGGAACCTCCATCGCAATCATGTCGCCATCTTTGCGATAGTGGATCTGACTTCCGGCAACCAGCAAACGCGCCTGGCTCACTTGTTTGCCCTGGGGAACGCGGATACGCACCTGCTGGCTCGAAATGGGGATTACCTCACGTAATGGTCCCTTCATCATCATGGGATTGGTAAGGTTGACGAGATGCACGGTCATCGAGTTCTTCTGTTCCCAGAAGGAAATGTCGAGCACGCCCTTGCCCTCGACCGACAGGGGAGCCGGCTCATTCGTCGCCCATAGGACCGCATTGCGCAGAAGCTTGCCATGATCGGTACTGAGGACCTCCCAGAACGTGCGGTCGATATCCCAGGGGAAATAAACAACGCGGCCTTTCCCCACTTGGCGAATAAAAACCCCCGCGTCGTGAGTTTTGACTGGCCGGGGGAAACACTCCTCCATCGGTAAATCGGGATACGTGGGAACGACCCGCAGCGGTGAGGGAAGAATTTCGCCCGCCTCTTCCACGTGGACCCGATGAATGCCGTTGATGATGCGATTGGCGTCTTCGAACCCGGTGAGCAACGGATGATACAGGCCGGTGGAGGGATCTTTCTCCAGGCTGAGATAGGAGTTTTGCAGCGGCCCCTCTTTGCTGCCCGAGAAAGAAGCTCCGAACAGCGAGGCCAGGCCGAAGTCCTTCCGTTGGACGCCCCATTCATCGTAGAGCGAGGTTTCATAGGTAGCGATGATGCTTCCGCCACGCTCCACAAAAGCGTGGATTTGCTCGCACTGCTGATCGGAAAGAGCCGCGATATTGGGAAAGATCAGGGTGCGGAATCGATCCGTGGGTTCGGCGCCGAGCAGTTGATCGTGCACCATGTCGAAAGGGATTCTGGCTTCGATGAGGGCCTGGTAGAAGCCGAGCGCTGGATCTTCCACCGTGGAAGCCGCATCCACGCCGCCGTAGAAAGCGGCCGTCTGCTGCGAATAAACCAGGCCTACGCGAGCGAAAGACTTCTCGTTGCGAAAGTAGTTCTCATTGGCGTGATGCCACTGGTAAATCTCTTCGACCACCGGAAGCCAGCGCTTGTCGTAGGGCTTGGCATTGAATTTGGTAAACGTCGGACGAAAGCCCTGCGCTATACCATCCGCTGCCCATAGCCGGAATTCATCGCCATTCTGCACGGAATCCTTCCAGCGATATTTGTCTTCCAGGCCAACGCTGAAAATGCCCGCGATAGGCTTAGCCCCGAGGGTGGAACGAAATTCTTTCGCGCTCATGCCGCACATCCATGGGGTTCCCAACCCTGCTCGGCCCTGACGGTCGGCGAATAGCGTGGGTGCAAGGTCTCCGATCGTCTTCATGTCTAAAGGGCTGAGGGCCCCGCCGCCGGCGTTGGCGATATAGCTGGCCCGGGGATTGATTTCCTGGATCTTTGCGTTCCACAACCGCCAGAGTTCAAACAGGCGCGCCTGGTGCCAGACAATGTATTGCCGCTGCGCAGGCTCCTGGGG
>JBARKD010000923.1:0-2459 GCA_049800615.1 Acidobacteriaceae bacterium
CCCGAAAGCTTCCGATTGCCCTGAACCGGCAATTCTTTTAACTCATAGTTCCTACACCCGCAATTCCCTGAATCGCTTTCTTAGATCAGCAAATCGTTGATCGGTTCAAAACCGTGGTCCACCACCCGCACTTCGCGGCCTTGCGGCGTCTTCAATATGGTGTCGATGGGAATACCCAGGCACTTATAAACGGTCGCCGCGATGTTGGCCGGCATGACCGGTTGATCTTTGGGCGCTGCCCCGATGGCGTCCGAGGAGCCGACCACCTGTCCACCTTTGATTCCGCCTCCCGCCATCACCACGGTCCAGCACTGCGGCCAGTGATCGCGTCCGCCGGCGGGATTGATGCGCGGCGTGCGGCCGAATTCACCGGTTGCCAGCACCATCGTCGTGTCGAGCAAACCGGTCTTGCTTAAGTCTTCGAGCAGGGAGCTGTAACCGTTGTCAAACATTGGGCCCACCAGCTCGCTGTAACAGCTGATAGGGCTGAAGGGAGCAGAGCCGTGGATGTCCCAGGTAATTTCGTTGAAAACGGTCTCGAACATATTGAGGGTGACAAAGCGCACACCCCTCTCGACCAGCCGTCGGGCGAGCAGGCATCCCTGGCCGAACCGGTTCATGCCGTAGCGCTTGCGGACGTCGTCCGGCTCCTGGGTCAGATCGAAGGCCTCGCGCGCCTTGGTCGAGGTCATCAAGGTATAGGCCTGATTGAAGGTTGCATCCATCAGCTTCGAGTCCTGGTTGCTCTCCTCAAAGTACGAGACGGACTGGTCAATCATTTGGCGCCAGCTTCGCCGGCGATCCACGCGCACAGCGGAGATGTACTCGGGTGGCAGCAGATCCGGTACCTTGAAGTTGGGGTCGGCTGGGTCGGCATTCAGGACGAAAGGGTCGTAGCCCTTGCCTAGAAACCCGGCCGTATCGCCGTGGGGCAGGTTTCCGCCGAGCTGCCCGATCGTGTAGGGAAGCAAAACGTTGGGGGGCATATCGCCCTTCGCGCCCTTTTCAAACCTGAGCACAGAGCCGTAGTTAGGTGACTCCAGTCCACCCTGAAAAAGCCGACCCGTTTGCATCATCTGGCAACCGGTATCATGCACCGCCGCCGCGGTGTGGTAGGCGGAGCGCAGCAGCGCAAATTTATCCGCATGGGTCGCCATGCGGGGGAAGATCTCCGAGATCTCAATTCCGGAAACGTTGGTTTTGATGGGCTTGAACGGCCCGCGGATGGAAGCCGGCGCGTCCGGCTTCATATCCCAGGTATCCAACTGGCTGGGGCCGCCCACCAACATCAGATGGATACAGTTCACATCCTTGCCGCCCTGCACCGCACCCGCCGCCTTGAGGCGGAAGAAGTGGGGCATGGTCAACCCCAGGAAGCCGAGCGATCCTGCGTGCAGAAAATCCCGCCGGCTGACCCCGTCACAGAAATGAACTTGCTTGTCTGCATCAAGTCGAAACATCGAAATCCCTCCCAGTCGGCACAATCGGGGGAATCATCGGTGCTTCGTCCCCAGGATGTTTCCTATGGCCCATAGAGGTACGGTTGGCACTATACTCTTTTGCCTCTATCACATGGAACTCATATTTCAACCAAGCCTAACGTGTAGAAACCGGCTGATTTATTCGGGAATCCACCGCCTATCGAGCGCAGCATTTCCCCGAACGCGTGCTCGCGGCCGGGTCGCCGGGTCTGCTCAATGTGTTAGAGCAACAACTCATAAGCTCAGGCGTTGCTTGACGGTCCTAGCCCCACCAGGTTTCGCCTGGAGCCAGATGCGCCCGGACATAGTCCGGGTTAGGTTCGACGCCAAGTCCAGGTTTATCCGGTATGAGGATTCTTCCGTCTTTCACCAGCGGGCCATCGTGGATCACAAAGCTTTCCCAGGCCTTCACCGGGTCGCCGACGATATGTCCCCAGGGCAAGTCATTGGTTTTTCCATTCAAGCGTCCGACGCTGAGCTCGTGCGCCTTGAAATCGCGCATGGCTGCCGCGCTGTGCGCCGCGGCGACAGCCCCGAGCGGACCAGACGCGTTGTGGGAACATACCGGCATGTCGAAGAGGTCAGCGAGATCTGAGATTTTCTTGGCCTCTAACAAACCTCCAGCCTTGGGTATGTCGATTTGCACGATATGGCAGCCCTGGTGAACGATGAAGGGCAAAAAACCGCGCCTGGTATAGAGATTCTCACCAGTAAGGATGGGTACGGGAGATTCCTCAGTGAGCTTGACCCAGGAATCGGAAAAGTCCGGGGGCAAGGGATCTTCGACCCACATCGGTCGAATGGGCGCAACCGCCCGCGCAAGGTTTAGCGCGTCGGACCAGTCCAGCTCCCAATGTGTGTGCACAGCGATCCCAAAATTCGACCCTAACGCCTCCCGCACGTTGGCGAAGCCTTTTGCGTTATTGTCCAGGTCTTGATTGGTCAATTGGCGGTTATAGCCACGTGGATTGTCGAAGA
>JBARKD010000924.1:0-4267 GCA_049800615.1 Acidobacteriaceae bacterium
GAACTGCGTCGCATAGACAATGCTGAAGACGGCCGTATTGGCACCGACGCCGAGGGCAATCGTGAGCAGCAGGATCACCGTCACAGTCGGTTTCTTCCACAACACGCGCCAAGCGTAGCCAGACAACCGCATAGTGAACTCACTCCAGATGCAACTTACGCCAAGCCTTGCGGTCGACAGAAAGACGCTTAAGCGTCGGCAGGCGCTCGCGCAATTTGCCGGACACTTAGAAAGTGCGACTTCTTTCAACGGATTGTCCGCTTTAAAAAGCGCCCTCTGAGTTGACGCTAACAGGCCAAACCATTCGTTGAAAGGAGCGGGGGCCGATCGTTCCTCGAGAGACGCGCTTCTCTGTAACGACCTCGCTCTCGCTCTAACGCCCATCCCGTGCGATCCGGAAAAAGTCCTCCGGGCCGATTTGACCGCCTTTGAGCACAAGTTCGAGTCCGTCGAGACCAGTGTCCGGCTCGGCATGCGCCCGGCACAAAGGGGCGCCGGGCGTGAGGATTCCGGCAAACGTAAGAGCGATCAGGTTCAGTTGATGAACGGCGTGGGAGGAGGTATCGCCTCCACACAAAACGACTCGGCGAACGCCGGTTTCGCGCACCAAGGCGAGCAGCAACCGGCCAATCGCGTAGCCCAGTTCCTTGTCATGCAGAGTGTCGGAAGGGGCGCCCAGCGCGGTATACATGAGCGTATCCTGCCCCGATTTCAAGGACTGCTCGGCCTGCCGAAATGCGGCAGTCATCGATTCAGCGCTCCCATCGGCAAGAGCGGGGGCATGGAGGGCGAAGCATGCGAAACCCTGCTGCCTGGCTCGTATAATCTGGGCTGCGGTAACACTGGAGCAGCTTCCGCTGAGAACCAGGACTCGTTCCGCCGCGGTCGCAGTTACAGACTGCGCTTCTTGCGGAATAAGCCCCACCTTCCTCCAGTGTGCGACGAGGCTTGCCGTGACACCGGAGCTGCCAATGGTGAAGACCGGCTGCGATGGCTGCCCCAGGCGCCAGATCAAACGCCCCGCCTGTTCAAGCATCGCGACATCGAAACCGTCCAATAGAACGGCGGCTGCGCCCTTCGCGGCTTGTTGGTGAAACTGTTCCTCCGCGGTAGCGGCTTGAAACGCGCGGAGATCGACCAAGCCCACAGGAAGATTCGTCTGCAATGCCAGATGGCGCCGCAGATCACCCTCGTGCATGTGAGTGGCCGGGTGGTGCGCCATCGTCGGATGGCGGTCGATGCGATAAACCTCACTCCCCGCCGACGCGAAAAGGTTGCCGAAAATCAGATACCGGCCAAGGTGGGGCGCGGCCACTCCAATGGGAACTGTCTGGGTGGCAAATATTTCACGCCCGATTTCCAGGGCGCGGCCGATGCTGCCCCGATGTGGCGCCGAATCGAAAGTCGAGCAGACCTTATAGTGGGCGACCGCCGGCCCCAAGGCACGCATTCGCTTAAAAATTGCGGGAAGGGCAGTGGACATCCACTCCGGCGTTTGTGAACGCGCATCGCCGGCAAAGCCTATCGCCTGCCGGCCGGAGAAGCTCGCCAATTGCGCCGGCGTGGGTTCGCCCACAAAAAGCACGCTGGATAACCCATTGGCCGCAAGCTGCTCAAGGACATCCGTGGACCCGGTGAAGTCGTCACCGTAGTAGCAATAAAGGGGAGCCATGGTCAGCCGGCGAATGCCTCGAGTGCCGTGCGCAATTCCGTGTGTGTGGCGGCAAAGTCCGTTACCGGAATGCCCTGGATGGCCGCTTCCCATGCCTGTTGCAGACTGCTGACGCCGGCGGCCGGCCCAAGTGGATGGCCTAAGATCCCTCCTCCGGCGGCGTAGATGAGGTCCGTCGAGCCCAGTTCACGATATGTATCGGCCGCCTGTTGCGCCGATTGTCCTGAAGAAAATACAGGCATGATTTCGCAGCCGGCATGAGGTGACGGAAACATGGGAGTCAGGCAGGCACGCGCGGAGGCCATCACGCTTTCGTCCGATTCGCAAAACTTGTTGCGCAATCCGTTGACATGCGTGTGGTCAACCCCGGCCAGCCGCCAAAATTTTTGGTAGGCCACGAAACTCATGCCGATCGCCGGCGATCGGCCGTAGATTCCCCAGCCGTTGCGATGACCGTGAATACACAGTTGGGAATGGGCACGCAAAACCTTAAGCGCCGGCAAGCCGATCGAATTCATGCTGACCATGATGCAGATGCCGCCGTTCTTGAGTACATGATCGTGACGGCGCAGCATTTCATCGAGATCGCCGGTAAGGTTTGCGGCATACATCACCTGCTTCCCTGTGTGGCCGGCATAGTCTCGCAGTACCCTCAGCACCGCCGTAACCCGCTCTTCGAAGGGACAATGCGGTCCATCGGACTGCAGTTCGTCATCCTTGATGAAGTCGATTCCGGCCTCGGCCAGGATGCGCACCTGGTCCGCCGTTGCCTCGGGGCTCATGCCGATGCTCGGCTTGATGATGGTGCCGATGAGAGGCCGTCCATGCACACCGGTAAGCCGCCGTGTTCCGGCGACTCCAAACTGAGGCCCCTGGTAGCGATCAAGAAAAGCGGGTGGCAAGGTGATGTCGAGCAGTTTCAGCCCGGAAAACGGCTTGAGCTCGAACAGGTTTCCCGCCACCGTAGCCAATAGATTCGGGAGGGAAGGGCCGGGATTGTTGAGCGGCCAGGAAAGTGTAACTTCCGCAGTTCGCCGGACGTTATCGAAGATTTTCCTGGGCATGCCCGACCCGGGCAATGAGGGCCGCTCGGCGATGGCCAGTTCCGTGATGTTCTCCACCTTCGCGGCAAAGCGCTCGCGCAGCTCAGTGGTCTCGCCCGGCACGCGGATGAATGTGCCGGTCGACTGCTCCCCGGCCATGGTCTCCGCGGCATCTTCCAGTGGGAAGGCGGTCTCGATCCAGTAGCGGGCTCGAATGCGTTCGCACCCATCCATAGCGACTCCATCTGTCTGCGGCCTCAGCCGCGGGTAAAGTAGGTAGTGTATCGCTCGTTCTGCACCTGGTAGAAGGGCAGAAACACGACCTGTTGCCCTTGATCTCTGCGCACCCAGGCGCCGGAGCGTTCCTCTACCGCCTGGAAGCCCCTATCGAGCCCAAGAGGCCTTTTTTCCAGTCCCTCGGGCGGATCGATGGCCACCAGCATTACGGGCCCGCGCAGGATCGCAGCCACATTTGGATGCTGGTCATCGACGGGTTCGGTTCTGAATGTCTGAGGCAGGATCAATTCGACAACGTCGCCCTTCTTCCAGCGGCGGCGCAGCGTGGTAAAGCTGCCGGGCTTTGCCATGGCGCTCGCAGACACGCCATTGACGGTAATTTTTGCAGCCTGCTCAACCCAGCCGGGAATGCGCAGGTGAAGTGTCCACACCTGCGCTGTACTCGCTTCTACCCGCAGGGAGACGGTTTCTCCCGCAGGATAGTCGGTCGTCTGCACCAGCCTGACGGGTGCCCCATCGACCTCGGTGCGCAGTTCGCTAGGTGTGTACATGTTCACCGCGACCCCGTCATCGGCCCGCAGGTAAATGCCGAGTACGTAGTCGGCCACAGCCTGGACCAGCGTCCCGGAACAACAGGGCCACTTGCGTGGATACCACACCTTGATCGTATTCGGTGAGTAGGTCGAATAGTAGGGATAGTCGCCATCGGAGTCCGCTTGCTTAACTCCGAGGATGGTGTTGTAGACCACTCGCTCCAGGTGGTCACCGTAGCGAGAGTCGCCTGTCATGCGCAGCAAATAGCGATCCAGCTTGCAGGCAGCGTACGATCCGCAGGGCGTTTCAAAATGGTCGACGGTGCTGCTGAGGCTCTCATATAGCTTCCCCTGGTGTGGCTCCACGAATTGTTCGTTAGGTCCCCAGCCGCCCGACGCGAACTGCTGCTGTGTCACCAGGTACGCCCAGGCGTTGGTCATCGCGCGACGGTATTTCGCGTCGCCCAGCGTCAGGTAGGCCTTTGCCGCCGAAGAGAGGGCAATGGCATGGGAATAAGCGTGCCGGCCGGGCAGCACATTCTCATTGGCGGCAAGCGGATCGAAGAAATCGCGATCCAATAGATACTTCCGCGCGATCTCCTGGAATTCGTGCCTGCCGGTGATCTCGTAAGCCGTGAAGAGATTTTCCGGCATGACGTAAGTTTCGTCGTAAGGCGGGTCCTTCTTTCCCACGCGATCATGGCCCTGTTCCGGCATCAACGACCGTGAGCCCGCGAGCACGCGTGGCAGCAGATCGCGCGCCTGGTCGACGTGCGCCAGGG
>JBARKD010000925.1:0-8346 GCA_049800615.1 Acidobacteriaceae bacterium
GTCGAACGAAGCTAAGCTCGAGGCCATTCAAATGGCCTGGCACGAAGAGTACGAAGACGCGAAGTAGCTAAACGCCCACAGCCTTCGGCATGCGGGCGAGTTCGGCGTCCGTCGAAGCATCGGGGACCGAACAGCCCGGCGTAATGATGTATTTGCTTCCCGCCTGTTCCCGGGCCAGCTTCCACTGTTCGCGGATTTCTTCTGTCGTGAGCCGATCAAAATCGACTTCATCCACGCCGCCGGCTATTGCCTGCGGGTAAACCTTGCGCATCTCCGCTACAGGAATCCCGCTGGTCTTAACTGAGTAATTGATGACCGGCGCTGCGAAGTCCCGGAACTGGTCTACGTAAGGCCTTTCCAGCGTGTGGAGATGAAGCAGCGTCAATTTGGTATCCGCCAGGGCGGCGAGCACCCGCTTATCGTAAGGCCGGCTGTAGCGCTCGTAATCTGCAACCGATCCAAATTTGCTCTCCGCGTTATAGACGCTGACCAGCGTGCCGGAACAGCCGATCTTTTGCGATCGGCGGATGTGGTTGACGGTCGATTGGGTGATGCCTTCCAAGGCCTGTTCCCACGCCGCCGGATTCTCCTTCTGAAAGGTGTGGATGTGGTTGATCACGTCCATCCGATCCCCAGCGCTTTTTTTGTTCGCGAACTCCGGCTCCGCCGCCACGAGCAACATGGCTGTCATGTACGGCCCATAGAGCGTGTCGATGAAATAGGCGTTTCCGTTCAAACCGTCGCGCACCAGCTCGAGGGTATGCAATTGCTCAGGGTAGGGATTCTCCAAGGGCTTTAACTCGTACCACTTGCCGGTGGTCGAGCGCGGGTAATCGAAGTCGTTCATTACTTTGACGAAGTCGGTCTGATACCGGCGGTGGAATTCGAGATGGTCCTGGGCCTCGAGCCGGGCCGTCGGCCGCTTGTAATGGTGCCACATGCTGAAGGGCGGCCGATCCACATCCTGCCCGCGCAGCGCGCGGTCGACGCGCTCTTTGTACGTCAGCTGGCTGGAGGCGGAAAAGGCGGATGGAACTGCCACAGTTGCGGTGACCGAAGCCATGGCGGAGAGGAATTGGCGGCGGTTCAACAAGGTGCGTCTCCTTTTCGGGCAAAATGATTGCTTTAACAGGCTGCGGAAAACGGCGCGTTTTTGAGCATCCTGTTCAGCGCCATGCGAAAGCACCACGGAAAAGTTCGAAGTCCACCGGGTTGTCAGCCTGGAAATAAATGGACAGCACATCGAAGCGGATCTGCTCGGGCGGGTCGGGAAGAACGAGAAGATACTGGCGCGCCAACCGGCGCAGCATTTGGATTTTGTCGTGATCGACAGCGGCTTCCGCGGTGGCGACGCTCCGGCTACTGCGTGTTTTTACTTCAACGAAACAGAGGGTGGGGCCTTCCCAAGCCACGAGATCAAGGTCGCCGCGGACCTTGGCAGTGCGCCAGCCGTGGGCCACGACGGTGTAGCCATGGCGGCGCAGATAGAAGAAGGCCGCCTCTTCTCCTCGTTCTCCCAGTTCCAGATGCGCCGGCTGGCGCTTTCCCAAACGAACGGCGAGCGAATCACTGGCACGGACGAACCGTTCGAGCAATTGCAAACCAAGCATGCGCTCCATTGTCTCCGGCGCGCGGCTCTTTGCCAACCCTGTAGAGTCAGTCCTTAAACCACCCGTTTAACACAACGTCGGCAAATTGCTCCCCGTTCCAATCCATGGGTTGGAATCGAGGTAGAGCAAAGCGATCGGAGGTGCGGGTCACCAACCCGCCAAAGTTCGAGCAGGCACAGATGAATCCATTGGCGCGCACAGTTTTCACGGTGTGGCTGTTATAGTGCATTTTTTTGCCATAGGGATAAGCGAAGCTGGTGATGTTTCTCCCGATCAGCGCTTCCAGCCGCCGCCTGCTGCCCCCGATCTCGTGCTGTTGCTGGTCCGGAGGAAGCTGGGAAAGGACGGGGTGAGTGAGCGTGTGGGCGCCGATTTCCACCAGCTCTCCGGAAGCAAGCTCCCCCAGTTCGTCCTCGGTAAGACAGCGATGCTGCCGGCGGTCGGTGTAAGTCGCGCCTTGGCGAAGTTGTTCCATTGCCTGTTCCCGTTCGGCGTCGGACAACTTCACAAGCAGGCCATAGAGTTCCATGTAGGCACTCTGCCTTGGTCCTGGGATGGGTTCCCACGCACGCCAGCCGGCATGTGGATCGAAGTCAGGCCGGTCTTCAGCGGATGGGGAAAAAACATAAGCATGGTGCTGTCCGTTGAGACTCATGCTCAGTTCTGACAGCCTGGTCGCAGGGTCAAGGATGAGTTTGGCTAGTTCGTCCCACCACAGGTTTTCCGGCACGCCCAGGTAACCTGGCGTGATGAATACTGTTGCCGGCACGCGATATTGTTCCAGAGCTGGTTTTGCGGAAAGCAGGTTGTCGGCATAGCCGTCATCAAAGGTGATACAGACGGGCCGTGGCGGGAGATCGGCATCCGATTTTGCTCGTACCAGATCGTTCAGGGAAACCGGGTTAGCGATGGTTTTGAGAACCTGAAGCTGCTGTCGAAAGTTCGCGGGGCTGACGCCGAGAGCCCAGGGATCCACATTGGATTCGGCCACGCGGTGGTAAACCAGGATCATCGCCTTCTTCTGAAAGAAGGTGCGCGCCCGATGCATCCGTTTGTACGCTTTTTTCAGACTGCCGCGGAACGGACTGTTCTGGGGAACGTTGATGGGATCTCCTCAGGCCATGGCATGCTTCCGGCCGGTTAGTGCAGGCAAGTCCTGTAAGTTAGGTGGGCGCATTTCGCCGGTCGCCGAGAAGCGCGTCCCCCAGCCGAAACGGGCAGGAGGTTTAGCTCATGCCCACTATATAGAATGCGCTATCGGTACGACGGCCGGTGTGCCACTTTCGTTTCTTCCCGGGAAGCCTAACCGAGCTGCTTCGGCGAGTGCGGTTTGGGTGGGTTTAACCACGCAGCCAGCCTCTGGGGCATGGCGTTCTCGACGACTTCGACGTTGCCTGGGCTGGCCTTTCGCCTGCTCAAGCCTGGCTTCAGGCGCAGAAGCAAAAGCACGACAACGCCCTGCGGATAGTAGTTGATCAGAAGCCGGAGCTTTCGGCGAAGGCTGTCTCCTTCGAGCGTGGCGTAGGAGCGGGCCAGCTCCGATGCCAGTTGGCGGCCATATTGTTTGCGCCAGTTCCGAATTCCCGAAAGATATGCAAGCAAGCGGCGGGTATCCCGGCGAGCATACCGTGCCTGGCTGTGCAGCACCTGGAGTGTTTTAACCAGCATGAGCTCGGAATTGTGCGACGCATTGGTCCGATGCAGCCGGTATTCCGCAATCACCGCCGGATGGCAGCAAATCGGATTGTCTCTTGAAATGCGAAGGTAGAGGTCATAATCCTCGGCGACCCGTAGGCTCGTATCGAACCCCCCGACCTTTTCGAGGGCGCTCTTGCGAAAGAGCACGGAAGAAATCATTTCGATGAAGTTACTTCTCAGTAGGGCCTCGTAATGGGATTCGGTGAGGCATGTTTTGTTGGAATCGGCCAGGTGAGAGCCGTCCTCGGAAACGAACAAGAAGTCTCCCACACTCATCGCGCATTCGGGATTTTCCGCGAAGGCGTGCAGCCCGGTCTCAATGGCGTCGGGTCGTAAGCGATCGTCCGCATCCAAAAAGACGATGTAGCTGCCCCGGCTTTCCCGGATCCCACGGTTACGGGTTGGGGTGAGGCCGCGATTTACCTGTCGTATATACCGCACAGGAAATTTTTGGGCAATGGCGGAACTACCGTCGGTTGAGCCGTCGTCGATGACGAGAACCTCTACGTTCTGGTACGTCTGCACCAGAGCGCTGGTGATGGTCTCCTCAAGAAATGTTTCGCCGTTGTAACAGGGAATAATGACCGAGACTAACGGGTTCAAATCAGTCACGAGCTCGGCATTGGAAAGGCGAGGCCGAGAGGACCCGGCGGACCGAGCCGAACGGGTCGAAAGATCCAAAGCGACGAAGGTGCTCACAGTAGCTCCAAAAGGTCCTTTTATATGCCTAGCAAAGGGGGAGTTTGGAACAGCAAACCCATCGTGGACGGGAGCACGATGCGAACCAAGACTTGGCTACACTTTAGTGCGGCCGCAAGTACCACAAAGTTAAAAGTTAGCGCATTGCAACCGCGCTTTTGCATATTTAACTACACAAATCATGAAATGCCAAAAAATCATTTCATTTTTGAAATTACCGTTGGTTTGCTCCTTGGTAACAAGCCATACCAAATTGGATGACATTTTTCAGGGGGAAGGTATTACCGGACCGTGTCATTTTGCGATGCCCTGGAGGATTGAGCGCCTGCCTAAAATGCATCGTGATGAAGTAGTCTGCCACAACAGTTTTTACCGCCGGGAAAGACCGACCCCATTCGCCGAGCAGGGGGAAATCGCCCGCAACCTCGCCAATACTAACCGCCTGAGGCAGTTTTTGGCTAGAACTTTGTTGCAGCGGAACGCGGAAGAAAATTGAGCACGGAAAGGTGCCAATTTGAAGCAAGTGGCCCTGCCGGGAGCGAACTCTGCCGTGGAAATGCCTGTTGGTGGGTCGAGTCATCGCCGATACATACTCCCGAGGTTTGATAATTACATTTGTGGAAGCGCAGTATAGCAAATAAAGATTACTTGTCGATATGTCGAAGATTTGCCTAACTCCCTACCTATTGATATGTTCAGTTAGGCTGGACGGTGACTTATGGATTGCAATATCTTGACCCACCTATCTGAATGATTTGATCGAAAGATAGGCCTCCTGATTTCTCGCTTCAGGCAACCCATGTTCAACTCAGGCTCGACAGCAAGAACGGCTATGTCCCTCCGCGGTTGTTGACCTGTCCCGGATCCTATTTTCAGCGATTCGCTTTTCTCCTCAATTTGCCGTTCCCTGCTTCTTCTTCGGATGCATGGTCAATATCCCGGGCCGCGCCGCCGGGTTCGAGGGCTCGCCTCCGGGAAGCTCAAGGGCAAAACCGGCTAAACTGATGGGGCGTGAAGCCTCCAATCACCATTTCGAAAGAAGATTATTTGAAGGCTGTGCTGGAAGCGGAGAGTGAAGGGCAGGCGGTGATCCCGGCGACTCTCGCACACTGGCTTTCGGTTTCGCCCCCCGCGGTCACCATGGCGCTCAAGCGGCTTCGGCGGGACGGGTATTTGGACGTCCGGCCCGATGGAATCGTCAGACTCACGACGAAAGGCAAGGAGACGGCTTACCGCACGGCTTTGCGTCACCATCTCATCGAACGCATGCTGGCCGAGCTGTTTGGCATGAAGTGGTACGAAGTTCACGATGAAGCGGAGCGCCTGGAGCACGCTGTCTCCCCGGCCTTCGAGGCCAAGTTGCTGGAAAAGCTTGGCGCAAAAGGAACTTGCCCGCACGGTAACGCAGTGCTGCCGGAAAGCCCGGAGCAACGCAGCAAACGCGGTCTCCTGCTGCTCTCCGAGGCCAGGGAGGGGGCCGCGTATACGGTGGTATCTCTGTATGAGCGTGACCCTAAGCTGCTTCTCTTTTTGCACCAGGCGGGTATCGCCCCAGAGGGGCGCGTCTCCGTCCTGGAGAGGAATTATGATCGGACGATCTCCATTGAGACCGGCGCGGGCCATTTCACGCTGGGACATCCCGCCGCGGAAAAGGTCTGGGTCAAGCGGCGCCAACCGGCAAAATCATGAATGCAAATTGCATCTAGAATAGGAAGTACCCAAGTTGGAACCGACGATTTCCATGCGATTCCCAAAGTAACGGAAATTCAAGATGTTGTCGCACTGTGAACCGGCGGCGCTGAGGTAGCCTCGATGCGAATGAGGAATTATTCCTTTATTTGGTTCGTGGGCGCGGTGGTCTGGTGGATCGATGCTGCCGTGGCCGTTCACTATGGCAACAAGACCCACGCCATCCTTGCCCTGGCGGTCGCCTGTGTATTTTTCGCCGCCGGCGTCATGGGGATCAAGGGCGCCGAGAAGCGTTAGCCGGATTCAACAGGCTGCGGAAAAACAACGCAGTGGCTCGACAAGCCTACCAGGCGTAGCCACTTGTCTAGGCAGGGATACATTATCTAGCGCCTCGCTCGTTGCTTCGGCGCGTTTTTCCGCAGCCTGTTCAGCTGCCGGATGGCAGCCGGATTTAGATCTTCTAGTACCGTGCCTCGCTTAAATCCAGTTCTCGCTCGATGATTCTGAGCAACTCGTCGTTGATTTTGTCGTCATTGCGGAGCATGACGGCCGTCGATCGCTCGAGCGCGCGCAGTTCCTGTGCGAGATTGCGCTCATAGTGGGCCAAGGCGATGTCCCGTTCCGCTTTCATTTCTTCTCCGCCTTCGATCAACGTGAGACGCGCCTGGTAATGCCGCATCATGTCTTCGTAAATTGTTGCGTGATCAGCCTTTGCATGGCGCATCAGATCTTTGAGGTAGTCCAGGACAGTGTTCAGTATCAGCAAGCGAGCTTGTCTTTCTTCGAGATTGGTGAGCCCGGTGGCGAGCCCAAGTTTCCGGATCACGGTGGGAAGGGTGAGCCCCTGGAGAACCAGGGTGGCGGAGATCACGCAAAAGGTTAGAAAGATAATGAGGTCCCGCTGGGGGAACGGAGAACCGTCCTGCAGGACGGTTGGTAGTGAGATAGCGGCGGCCAGGGCCAGAACCCCGCGCATACCGGTCCAAGCCACAATGAAAATCTGTTTCGCGGACGGACGCGGGTCCGAATGATGCAGGAGATGGCGTCGAATCCAGTAGGCGATCACCGCGCCAGGGTAGACCCAGACGATTCTCAGCACCACCACCAGGAGGGCGAAGGTTATCCCGTACCGCAGTAACTGACCCGGGGAAAGGTTGTGAATATCGCTCACGATCGACCGCAACTGCAGACCCATGAGGATGAAAACCAGCCCATTCAGGCCGAACTCCAGTGTCTTCCACACTGCGGCGGCATCCAACCGCGCGTCGATGGACAACACTTCGGAGTTCTTGCGCCCCAGATACAGGCCGCATACCACGGCGGAAAGCACGCCCGAGGCGTGAACTCCCTCCGCCCCAAGATAGGCCAGGTACGGGGTGGCGAGGGAAAGAGTGATCTCCACAGGCGAGTCGGTTAACTCAAGCGAGACACGGTGAATGATGTATGCGGCAAAAAGCCCAATCGAAATACCTCCAGCAACCAGCCACATTAGTTCCAGCACGGCCAGACCTGGACCGGGACGCCGGCCGGCAACCACCAAAGTCACGGTAAACTGCAGAGCCAGCAACCCACTGGCGTCATTCACCAGGCTTTCGCCCTCCAGGACATCGACGATCCTTTGCGGCAGACCGAGGCGTTTGGCGATCGCGGTTGCGGCAATGGCGTCAGTGGTCGAAACCACCGCCCCCAGAACTGCCCCCAAACGGTAATCAAAGCCGGGAATCAGCCAGGCCGTGCCCAGCGCAATTCCCAGCACGGTGAACCCAACCAGCCCGAAGGCAAGCATGAGAATACTGGCCAGGTTGTGGTGAAAGTCACGCCACGAGGTATTAAAGCCTCCGACAAATAACAGCGGCGGCAAGACGACCAGGAAGATAACGTCGGGATTCAGCGCAATCTGGGGTAAGCGGGGCAGCAGAGAGAGAACGACTCCCCCCATGAAGAGGACGATTGGATAGGGAATTTTGAAGCGCTGTGCCAGCGTGGTCAGGCCGGCGACGAGAAGAACAAGAAAGATAAGCGTGAGTTCAAAGTGGTGTATGCCGGCGGCCTGCAATGGGCTCTCTCCTGCAAATTCAGATTAATTTACACCGTCTGAGTGCTGCTGCGGATTTTCCATGAATTACCCGGCGTAGCTGCCTGCTAGGGGGAGCAGCTACGCCGGGACGGAGATCGCCTGGCGTAGTTGGAAGAAAGGCCCATCGGCCCGATCCTGCCTGCCGCTAGACGGTAGCCGAGGCGAAGCTGACTGCTTGTGCGTGCTCCTGCTCCACCTGCGTTATACAGTGCTCAAAGATATCGAGACCAAGGGTGGCTTCGTGCTGGTTGATGATCAAAGGAGGGGCCAGGCGGATCGTGGTTTCTCCACATCCCAGCAGAAGAAGCCCCTGCTCGAAAGCCAGGGAAATGATGCGATCGCGGAGTGCCGGGGCGGGTTCGCGGGATTGTTGACTCTTGACGATCTCGACACCGATCATCAGCCCTCGGCCCCTGACGTCGCCGACGATGGGATGTTTGGCAGGCCAATGCTGCAGGCGGGAAGCGAAGAGTTCACCCATGGCCGCCGCGTTGGCGATTCCCTCGCGTTCAAGAACATCCATGGTGGCCAGCGCCGCGGCAATGGCGACCGGGTTGCCGCCAAAGGTGGAAG
>JBARKD010000926.1:0-2486 GCA_049800615.1 Acidobacteriaceae bacterium
GACATCGCAAACTGCACTCGCTCGATGTCGTTAATCAGGGTGGAGACGATTTTTCCCGTGGCATGCTGCTGGAAGAATGAAACGGAGCGCCGAAGGATGGCGTTGTAGAGGTCATCGCGCAGGTCCGTGATCATCCCGAATCCAGCGTAGTTGACCAGGTAAGTTCCGCAGTAGTCGAAGACTCCCTTCAGCAAAGTGGAAACCACCAGGGCAAAAGCCACGATGTCCCACGCGTTGTGGAGATGGGAGGGGACCACCTGCTGCAGACTGATATGGAAGCGCGGACCGAAGAGCGGGATAGTCCGGTCACCTTCGCTCGGGTTGAGCACGCGGTCGAAGATGGGACCGACCAGCAGCAGGCGAAACGCGTCCAGAAGGCCCACCCCGGCCATCAGAATGACCGATGAGAGCGAGTGCAGCCAATAAGGTCGCACATACCGCAAGAGGCGCAACAGCTTCTTCAAGTGGAAACCCCGAAGGCGAGGCGTTGCACGGGATACATTTTCATATTGTAATAGTCCGCGGTTTGCTTGGCCGATTGTACTTAATTGAGCGCCGGCGGGCCCGTCAAGCAGGACTGAACGGCACAAAGCCTATTGTATTCAATGCTTTCGACCGCCCATGAATGAGACGCCTTCAAAACAGCGCCTCGAAAGGAGTATGCCCTGTCAACCGGCGAGTCTGCGTGAGAACCGCGCACTGAGTCTCGAAGGGACGGTTGAGACTTCCGCACTTGACGGTTTGAGGTGCGCCATCTTGGCGCACCTCAAATCAAGCTGGAAATCAAGCTGGAACAACTATTTCGGCATCGGGATCGACAGGACTTTGCCGGCTCCGCGCTCGGCAATCCAGATCGTATCCCCGGCGGGTTCGACCCCAGTGGGAGTATTAAGCCCGTCCTTGAGTACAGTGACGGTTGCCTTATCTCCGTTGATGGTGAGGGCGGAGACGATACCGCTGCCATTCTCTGCAAGCAGGAGCTTGCCATTCGCCGCACGCATCCCATCCGGCCCCTTGACTGGCTGGTCCATCCAGATATCGACAGGAGTCCCGGGTTTTCCCGATGCATCCACCGGGATGCGGTAAAGCTTGTTGAAGACCACATTGTTCACGTACAGGACGCCATCCAGGAAGGTAATGCCATCGATGCCCATCAGCACTCGATTCTCCAGGAAAAGATCAGCGCTCGAGGCGCCCGGCGGCAGCCGGTAGATCTTGCCCGTTGTGGTGTCGGAGATGTAGAGAGCCTTGTCCGGTCCGATCGTGAAGTCGTTGCACAGGGTACTGTCCCCCGGCAGGTTCCAACGCACCTTCGCCGCGCCGGTGGAGAGATCAAAGCCTCGAAGTGCAGTGTGCCTTTGCGGGGGGGTGGTTCCGGGCACCGGGGTCAGCTGGCATGTCCACAGCATATTGTTTGCCGCATCAGCCAGCATGCCGAGGAAGAATGTCCCGGCTCCTTCTGCGCTGGCATCGACAAATTTCTCCGCCGTCGACGAACCGGGACGCACTTTATAAACATACGGCGAGCTGGCGCTGCCGACGAAGAGTACACCCCCTGCGGTTATGGTCAAACTTTCCGGCTGTGATTTCGTGTCGGCGATCAAGATATCGGCGGCAAACACGGCTTGCGTCAAGCTCAGTGCCAGAGCAAGGCACGTAACGGAACCTCGAATGTTCCCACTGGACATTTCAAATCTCCCTCAGTTGGTCTTTCGCACTACCGCTGGCCGATTCAGACAAAAACAAACAGATCCGGAAGCCGAGTCTGAACGGCCACCAGTATAAACGGAGTTCACCGCATCTACCGTGAGCGCGCCACGACGGCGCGGCGGCAGAAACAATTCACAGGACAACCTCGATCCAAATTTAAACAAAGGGCGGACCTTCTGGTTCGCCCTTTGTTATTGCGATCCCGGAAAGCTTCTTCTGTCACTGCCAAAGCTACGAGGTCAGCGGGGAATGTCGCGATGAACAGCTTTGACCCGGTAACCTTCCTTGGCCAGCCTTTTCCTCACTTCTTCCGCAATCATTACGGAACGATGCTGGCCACCGGTGCAGCCGAAAGCCACGGTCAGGTAACTCTTCCCTTCCTCAATGTAATGTGGCAGCAGAAACAGCAGAAGCTGAGTGATCCGGTCCAGGAACTCTGCAGTCTGGGGAAAGCCCCGGATATATTTCGCCACCCTGGGGTGACGGCCGGTCATGTGGCGAAATTCGGGCACAAAATGCGGGTTAGGCAGAAATCTCACGTCAAAGACAAGGTCGGCCTCGAGCGGCACGCCATTTTTGTATCCGAAACTGATCGAGGAAACCAGCAGATTTTTATCTGTGTCTCCGCGCTCAAATTGCTGCAGGATGTAGGCGCGTAACTCATGGACGTTGTAGCTGGAAGTATCCACGCGGATATCGGCCAGATTGCGGATGGGATCCAGCAGTTTTCGCTCGGCACGGATGGCGCGTATGACGGTTTCCGTCCGCCCCAGGGG
>JBARKD010000927.1:0-11751 GCA_049800615.1 Acidobacteriaceae bacterium
AAACTGCAGATTCCTCGGCTTCGCTCGGAATGACAAAGGGGAGGCTTGTGGCTTGGGTTGGGTTTGGCTCCCATAAGGGCAAACCACAGATCTCTCCACTTCGCTACGCTTCGGTCGAGACGACAACTCTGTTGAGGGACTTAGCGCAGGCGCCGTTTGGTTTCCATCAGCGCCTTTTTGGCGGACATGTCGCTGGCGATTCCAAATACCATCAATTCCAGCGGTGCGCTGCCCGTGCCGGCAAAGGTTTGCTTTTCGGCCAGGCGCACCGGCACCGCGTCGCCGCTGTGAATCTCGGCCGTCTCGTTGCCGATCGTCACCTTGCCATCTCCGGACATGACGTAGTAAATCTCGCTCATATCCGGCTTGGACACGGGACCAATCGAGGTGCCCGGCGGCAAAAGCACGTGGTCCACATAGGACCAGGTGGTGTAGAAGACAGTCGGATCGAGAGCCCGGCGATACTGTACCGTACCTGTCCCCCCGTCCATGCTTTCCACCGGTTTCAGCAGCGACCGGTCCAGCTTCATGGTGATGAAGGTCGGAATCGGATCGAGCGGAACTCCGACGCGTCCATCCTCAAGATTGAAGGCGTCGTACACACCTTTCATGGTGCCCACGTTGAAGTTGATCCATTGCACCGGCTTGTCGGTTGCGTTGTAGATCGCGTGCGAATGGCCTAAGCGCGTAGGCGCGCCCGCCGGCCCCTTCAGGGTCGAAGTGCGCCCGTCGATGGTAAACTGCGCCTCGCCATCGAGAATGATGAACATCTCCTCGCACTGATTATGAAAGTGCGCTCCGATGCCGCTCTTAGGCTCGATGACCCCGCGGTGCATGAAGAACAGGTTGGTCTCGAGCGACTGCGCATCGAAGTACGGCCGATAATCGAGGGCTCCGGGCCCGTCATGAACCGCCTTCATGGTGCGATACTTCGACGGGTCCATGTGCGCGATGCGTTGTTCCAGCGGGACGGGTGGTACCAGCGGAGGCTGTTGCGCCAGCAGGACATACGGGGCAAGCAGCACTAAGAAAAGCAGCTTCTTCATCAGCGACGTTCTCCTTTAATGCCGGGAAAACGGGAGCGCGTTATATTGTAACCGTAACGGTACTAATATTTAATTCGTGGCGAACCCTTTTTCCGTAGCTTGTATCTCCACTACCGGCGGACGTAATCCCAGCTTGGATAAAACGATATAGATCACAAATCCGGTAGCGAATGCGTAAAGGGCCGCCGGATTATCGGCTTTGACCAAGGCCGGCGGAAGCCCCGGAATGTGATCCGGCATGCCCACCAGGAAACCGGCAATCCAGGCGATGTAACCAGCCCAATTGATGCCCTTGCGAGGACCCGACCACCGTTTGCCGGCGAGCAGGTAGTCCGCCAACATGGCGCCGCATATCGGCCCAAACGAAGCCGCGATCAGACTGAAGAATCCGAGAAGTTTGTCGGCAACGCCGCTGATGGCCAGGATCGCGCTAATCGTGACTCCAACCAGGGTTGAGACGGTTCGCGAGATCTTGGGCAGCATGGTGCTGAAACTGTTGGCGGCAATGAACGCCGAGAAACAGGTCGGCACCAGGCAGGCAGCGGCAAAAAGGAAAAACATCACGGGAGCCAACGTACCGACACTGGCAATCGTGGCGGTGTAGTCGTAGTTGGCTGCGCCGCCATTTCGCCCCAGGTAGCCTGCCACCGAGAGAATTTCAATTCCGCCGGCAATCAGCGCCCCGGCGGCAATTCCGGTCAGTCCGCCCAGAACAATGTCACTCCGGTTGCGATTGTTCATGCCGAAATCCGTGCCTGCCGCGCCGGCGGTGGCGAAGAATCCGATGGTGATCGTCAGGGCATTCAAAAAACCAGTCATGGGCGCATTGTGCGCAGGATGGTACTGCGGGATGCCGCTGCGGTTTGCCCAAAGCACGATCAGCATCATCAGGAAGGGAATCCAGTTCAGGAACTTAGCTACCTGGCCTACGTAGTGGATTCCCTTGATGGCCACCCACCCGAGGCTATAGAGCCACACCAGCGTGATCACGCTATACAGCGGCCGCGATGTCATCCCCAGCCCCTTGAGGATGAAGCTGGTGGCAATGGCGGCATCGACCGCAACCCAACCGACCTGCAGCAGGCCCATGAGGATCCCAGGAATGAGAAAGCCGCCCGTCGTTCCGAAGGTGGAAGTTCCCACAACGTAGAGCGTCCGCCCGGTTTGCATACCCAGCATGGCGGGCGCGTAGTAATAAAGCGCAAAGCAGATGAGCCCCGCGATCAGCAGCCCCCACAGCACGACCGTCGGGCTGGCATTGCCGATCGTCGGCCCCGCCAATTGCAGGTAGTAACCGACAAATAGAAAAATTCCGAAGTAGCTGGGAAAAGTGCTCGAGTACCACGGCACTCTACCCGTAGCCGGTACAGGCACCGAGCGGCTGACGTATTCAGGAACGTTGCGCTCCATGGCGCTCCTTAGATTGAGGTGTAATTATTCACGGAGTAGTCCGCAAAATGATGCTCCATCTGCGGCCAGACTACCTGGTGCAGTTCCAGCGCCACCCAATTCTTCTGCAATTCATGGGTTTCGAACGCAATACTGAGGCGCCACTGCTCGCCAGCCTTGTTGGGCTGTAACAACTCGGTGCCGCGAAAGCCTTCCTGGCGCGAAATCGCGGGACGGAAGCTCTCGGTATACGTCTTTTTCAAGGCCGCTTCCGCACCCGGTTTCAATTTCATGTCTACGAATAGAACAAACATCCTCACCTCACCACTTCAGCTTGAATACATCAATGGCCGTGCCGCCCAGCACCTTGTCGTACACGTCGGGCTGCAACTCCAACGCCTTGTACTTGGCGTACTCTACGGGGACATTGCTGGGCAGATCGGCTCCCAGCATGACCCGGTCCGGGCCGATGGTATCGATCATCCAGCGGATATCTTCGCCAATACACCAGGAAGTTTCCAGGTACAGGTTTTCGCAGACGGACGCCGCTACCTGCGCTTCCGCGGAAAACACGGCAAATCCGGCGTGGGCGAGAATGATTTTCAGGTCCGGGTATTTGCGCGCCGCTGGAATACAGAGCGCGGGCAGGGCAAAGGGAATCCCAGGCCCGGTATGGACCATGGTCGGGACGCCGAGCCGATGTGACGTAGCAAACACAAAATCGCCATCCTCCGACAGCGGATTCACCCCGTGCCCGATGGTGTGCAGCTTGATCCCGACAAACTTCAGATCCTTGATGCACCGCTCCATTTCCCGCTCATAAGCATCGTGGTCGCGATGCGGAGTGACGCTGGCGATGCCGAAAAAACGTCCGGGATGCCGCGCGCACATATCGGCAATGCGGTCATGTGTATTGGAAGCAATCGTCGCCCCGGGATAGGGCTGCAGGATGGTGGCGTCCACCTTGCATTCATCCATGCGGCGCAGAATGTCTTCCTCGGTAGCCAGCAGACCGAAAACGCAGCATTCGCCCAGGTGGGCATGAGCATCGATCTTCTTGGTCATCCATTTTCTCCCTGTAATTTAGTGGGCGTGGGGAACCGCGCCCAGCTCCGTGTCCAGCGCGTTTTTCTGCGTCGAGATGCCGACGACCATCAGTTCCAGGTCAGCGGATCCGTTGTTCGAAAACGAGTGTGCTTCGTTGAAGCGAATCGGCACCCCATCGCCTTTGTGGATGGGCGCAGTCTCGCCGTTGACTTCCACCTGCCCATCGCCGTTCAGCACGTAGAAGATCTCTTCGACGCCCTTATGGTAATGCAGGCCAATGGAGGCTCCCGGCGGAATCAGCACGTGATCGACGTAGGCCCAGTTGGTGAGAAATACATCCGAATCGAGCGCCCGCCGATACTGTACGGTGCCGTGGCCGCCGAGATAATTCGGCATCGGCTTGAGCAACGCCTTATCCAGGTTCATGGTCATGAACACCGGTATCGGATCCTTGGGAACGCCTATGCGCGCATCGTTGAGATTGAAGGCGTCATAGTGGCCCTTGATCTGGGCCACGTTGATATTCATAAACTCGACCGGCTTATCCGATGGGTTGTAAATGGCGTGGGAGTGCCCCATGCGGCAGGGCGCGCCGACCGTCCCTTTGAGGACCGAGGTTCGTCCGTCGATGGTGAATTCCGCCTGCCCGTCGAACACGATAAACATCTCTTCGGTGGTGTTATGGAAGTGGTGGCCCACGCCTCCACCGGGCATAATCTCGCAGCGGTGCATGAAGTTCAGGTTGACGTCCATGGCGCTGGGAGGAACCAGGAGTTCGCAGGCCATGTCGCCGGCGCTATTGTGGGAGCGGCTGCGGGTGTACTTGCTGGGGTCGGTATGGCCGATTCGGGCTGCCAGAGGTGTCTGCGCCCACAGAACAGGGAAGGGAATGACAGCAAGGGCACACAGAATCCGTATCGGATGCACGGGTCGCATCATAATCGTTTCCTCGCAAGCTTGTCAGTGATCGAGCCGCCCAAGCATATATGTCGAAGAAAACGGCGGTCAAGCTAAACCGGAACAGATTTCGATTTATTGGAACCGGTTTCATAAGTTGTGGGGAGGCTGTTGCTCTGCTGCTTGATGCAGTGTTTGGGATGACCATCCTGCCTGGGTGGAAGGCTTGTCCTCAGCGGCTGAAGCCGTTCTTCTATTTGGTTTGACGGCGGGGCTGGAAGAGTCTGCGTGCGAACCGATGGTTCCATGAAGATCTATTGCCGGTTCAGGAAACAGCAGGTCCCTCCACTGCCCTACGCTCCGGTCGGGATGACAATTTTGTTGGGCACGGGCAGTGGTGGTTCGAGGTGAAGTTGAAGGGGCGGGGCTAGAAAAGCCCCGCCCCTTCAAACCTAAAAATCAAAGGGCTCTTGATCGGATGACAACTTTGCTTCCAAGCCAGGTTTCTAGGCTTGTTGAAGATCCACGCTCAACTGATCCGCAGCAGCCAGTACGGCGGCAATAATCGATGCTTCGTGCGTGCTGTCGCGAAGCCGCGTCTTGGGCAACGATGTGCTCACGGCTGCGGAAACCTGGCCGTTGGTTCCGAAGACCGGGGCACAAAAGCAAATTCCGTCGTAGGCGCACTCCTCGCGGTCGATCGCATACTTCTGCTGGCGAATTCGGTCGTATTCCTGGCTCAATTCCTTGCGATCGGTAATCGTGTGCTTGGTGAAGCGGTAAGTCCCGAAACTGCGCAGCAGCTTCTCCCTTTGCTCCTGCGGTTGAAACGCGGTAATCGCTTTGCCTAACGAACTGGCGTTGGGCGGCAAAATATGTCCAACCACGTTGCTCATGCGGATGACGTGGGGGCTTTCCACCACGGCTACGACCTCAACCCGATTCTCGAAAAGGGCGGCCAGGGTTGAGGTCTCCGTAAGTTCCCGGCTCAGCCCCTCAAGGTATGGCACCCCGACCCGGTGCAGCTTGCCGAGCCACTGGGTTGGTGTGACCGCATGGATCCCCGGGGCCAGAACATATTGCCCGCGCCCGTCGACGACCACACAACCCAACGTTTCGAGGGTGCGCAAAATGCGGAACGCCGACGTCTTCGAGAGCTGGATGCGGTGCGCGATCTCGTTCATTGTCAGGGGTTTGAACTCTGACTGGAGGAACTCCAGCACCTCCAGCGCCTTACCCACTGCGCGGGAGAAATATTGATCGCCGGTGCGGGCCTTCGATGCGGCCTCGACTTTCGCCAGGTTGGATGTCCCGGTTTTTGCCGGGCGAGCGATTTTGGCCTTCAACATAGTTCGACTGCTTTCATGATAGCGGAACCGGCTTCTTCAACCCGCGGCGATAATAGCGGATCAAACGTCAATTTGTCGAAACTTAGTCCATATTTTGAAACTATTTTCAAAATATGTTGCCTGTCGTTCATTCGCGGTGATATAGGTTTCAGCGCACGATTTCAGGAGGCTCGACCCGTGCCTAAACAGAAACTACGCAAGCAGATAATTTGGCCGGTACAGACGTTTTGTCTTATGGCTCTGATGTTTCTCATGAGTTCGCGCTGCCCGGCCCAGATTGCAAGTGCCGAATTGGCAGGAACCGTGCTCGACGCATCAGGATCCGCCATTCCGAATGCCACCATTACGGCGACCAACGTCGACACCTCGGTTGTGCACAGCACGATCAGTGGCAAGAACGGAGACTACGTCCTGACCGACCTGCCGCCGGGCAATTACACCCTAACCGTTGAAGCGGCCGGCTTCCGCAAGCTTGAACAGACCGGCGTGGGACTGCAGGTGAACCAGCAGTCCAGGGTGGATCTGCCGCTTCAGGTAGGGCAGGCCGCGGAGACGGTGAGCGTGACCGGGCATCCTCCCCTGCTGGAGAACGAGTCTTCCTCCGTGGGAACGGTCATCAACCAGCAATTGGTGAACGAGCTTCCGCTCAATGGCCGGAATTTCGTCCAGCTGGCCACTCTGAGTCCGGGGGTTAACGGCGTGGGCCAGTCTGCCAGCGGAACCATCATGGGCGGCACTCGCCCCGATGACCGCCGCGCAGGGAACGAGATATTCTCCAACGGCAACCGTGAAGGCGACAATAACTTTCTGTATGACGGGGTGGACAACAACGAGCGGCTGACACTTTCGGTCACGCTGCGTCCCGCTGTGGACTCTGTGCGCGAGTTCAAGATCGAGACTAACCTCTACAGCGCCGATGTGGGCCGCAACTCCGGCGCGGTGATCGACATTATCGGCAAATCGGGAACAAACAACCTGCACGGCAGTGTGTTTGAATTCATCCGCAACTCGGATGTCGACGCCCGTACCTTTTTTAACGCCGCGGGCACCACTTTCCCGACGTTCCGGCTCAACCAGTTTGGAGGCTCGCTGGGCGGCCCCATCGTCATTCCCAAGGTTTATCACGGCAAAGACAAGACGTTCTTTTTTGTGGATTACGAGGGCTTTCGCAGCACCACCCAGGTCTTCGAACGGGGCAATATCCCTACCTTGCGCATGCGCCAGGGAGATTTTGGTGAACTGCTGCCAAGTACGCTGATCTATGACCCGCTGACCACGGTCCAGATCTCGACAGGTGTGTTCCGTCGAACGGCGTTTCCCAATAACGTCATCCCCCAGGACCGCTGGGATCCCATCGCTTACAAGATGCTCAATGCCTATCCGCAGCCGACCAGCAGCGCCCGGCTGAACAACTACAACATGCCGCGAATTCAGCCACAGAACTATGACCAGGGCGATGTTCGGGTCGATGAGCAGGTCACGGCCAAGGATTCTCTCTTTGCCCGCTGGTCGATCCAAAATACCATCACCATCTCTCCCAGCACGTATCCCCAGACGAATATTCCCGGTATCTCGACTCCGGTAAGCCTGAGCGATGAGGCCTCCTTTGCCGGCACATCCCTGCAGCCCACGCAGCATGTCGTGATCAGCTACGCGCGCGTCTTTTCGCCGTCGCTGGTCAATGACTTCCGCGTCGGCTTTAACCGATACAGGTTGGACTACGTGCCCATCAACTTCGCGGCAAACGCGGGTCTGGCCAATGAACTCGGAGTGCCCAACGCAAACGTCACCCCGCGAGAGCAGAACCTGCCCATTTTCTCGCCAGCCACTTATCTTGGCGTGGGTCAGACCCGTTCTTTGCCCCTGTATCGCCGGGAAAATACCTTTCAGGAACTGGACAATCTAACCTGGATCAAAGGCACGCATACCTTCAAGGTTGGCGCCGACTTCCGCCGCCGCCAGCTCACCATTTACCAGACGAACGAGGGCAACGGGCGCTTCAACTTCTCCGCTGCGTTCACAGATTCCAGGAACCCCGCGGGAAAGGGGGGCGACGCTGCAGCCAGCATGATTCTGGGCTATCCAACGCTCGATGCGCATGACTATAACTACCAATTCCCGGGGATACGCCTGAACGAATTCGGCATGTACTTTGCTGACGACTGGCGCGCCACCAAGAATCTCACCATCAACTACGGCATTCGTTGGGACTATTTCAGCCCGCCGGACGAAGTTCTCAATCGTTGGTCAAATTTCGACATAACCACCGGCCAGTACCTGGTTGCCGGTTACGGCGGCGTCGGTGTAAATGCGGGTGTGTTGAAATTCTGGCCGAACTTCGGCCCGCGGTTCGGCCTTGCCTACCAAATGCTGCCGCACACGGTGTTCCGCGGCGGTGTGGGTTTGTTTTATAACGCTTCTGGTAGTGAAGCCGGGAACATGCGTCTGGCCCGCAATCTGCCCTTCGGCTTGACCTATCAGATCAGTCCCGGCGATGTCACCGTCGGACCGACCGTGAGTCAGGGCTTTCCGCCGCTGCAACCCATCATCGTCCCGCCGCCCACAAACGGAGTCGCCTACGGCGTCGCTCCCAACTTCCGTCCTTCTTATGCTGAGCAGTTCAATGCCGGCATCGAACAGGAAATCGTCCCCATCCAGATGGTTCTGAAGTTCGTCGGTGTCGGTAATCTGGGCCGCCACCTGCAGGACACCTGGAATGCAAACCAACCAATTCCCGGGTCGACCTCGACCGTTTCCCGCAGACCGCTTTACGCCGAGGATCCCAATCAGAGCGACGTGGACTACTACATCTCGGATGGTTTCGCCGAGTATTTCGCCTTTCAGTTCACCGCGGACAAACGTTTCAGCCAGGGGGTAAGCGCACTGCTGGGATATGCTTACTCGCACGCCATCGACGATGTTCCGCTGGAATTTGGCGGCGGCGACGCGGGGCCGAATCCTCAGGATCCGCGTTTTCCGCACGAAGTAAGCAACTCCATCATTGACCAGCGGCAGCGCCTTACCCTGAGCTACCTCTGGGCGTTCCCGTTCGGCAAGGGGCAAAAATGGCTCAACGGTGGTGGCATTTCCGACCTCCTGTTGGGAGGCTGGCAAACCAACGGCATCCTATTCACCCAGAGCGGCCTGTGGTTCTCACCCGTGCTGCAGACGTCGACCACCAACACCGGCACGTCCAGCCGGCCAAACCTGGTGCCTGGCGTGAAGGTCGCCTACCCCAAGACCATCCTCAACTGGTTCCTGCCGTCCGCGTACTCCACACCGGCGCCGTACACCTACGGCAACGCTAGCCGCAACTCCCTGGTGGGGCCGGGACGCACAAATTTTGACACTTCGCTCTTTAAGGCCTTTCCCATTCACGAACAGCTGGTCTTGCAGTTTCGTGTAGAAGCCTTCAACGTGTTCAACCATCCCCAATTTGGATACCCGAACGCGACTGTCGGAAATGCGCAGGTCGGTCAGATCACATCAATTGTCGGCAACGCGCGTAACTTGCAGGCTTCGGTTCGTCTACAGTTCTAGGCTGCAATTGTGCCTGTTCTGAATTCTCGGCGGCCCCATCCTTCGCGTTGTTTGCGAGGGGTGGGACAGGCCGTGCGGCAGGTCAAATTCTTTCACCAGGATAGGAACTAACATGGTTCTTGCGGTAGCTAAATCCCGGAAGGCACTCGTCCTCCTTGCCTTGATAGCGGTGCTGATGCCCTGCGCCCGCGCGGCCACGCGCGACCTGCGCGTTTACTTCATTGACGTAGAAGGCGGCCAATCCACGCTGTTCGTGACCCCGACCGGCCAATCTCTGCTCATTGACACAGGTTGGCCCGGTAACGAGGGCCGCGATGCCAACAGGATTCTCGCCGCGACGAAAAACGCGGGCATCAGCAAGATCGATTTCGTGTTGCTGACCCACTATCACAACGATCACTCGGGCGGGATTCCGCAGCTGGTGGATCGCATCCCTGTGGGAACCTTTATCGATCACGGGGCCAACATCGATACCAAGCCTGGAGCGCCAACCGCGCAAGTCTACGCCGAGTATCAGAAGGTGCTGGCCACCGGCAAATATAAGCATATGGTCGCGCACCCGGGCGAAGTGCTGCCCGTCACCGGCATGAAAGTCACGGTGATCAGCAGCGACGGCAATTCCATCGATCATTCGCTGCCCGGCGGTGGAGAGACAAACCAATACTGCAACACGCCGGAAACCAAGCCTCACGATGCCAGCGAGAATTCCCATTCCCTAGGGGTGTTGATCAACTTCGGCAAACTCAAAATTCTTGACCTGGGCGATCTCACCTGGGATAAGGAACAAGACTTCATGTGCCCGGTAAACCGCATCGGTCATGTGGACATCCTGGTGGTTTCGCATCACGGCCTGAACGCGAGCTCGAGCCACGCGTTTGTCTATGGCGTCGCGCCGCGGGTGGCCATTATGAATAACGGAGCGACTAAGGGCGGCGCGCCCGAGATCATTGCTGAAATCCTCAAATCTCCAGGCCTGGAGACCCTCTGGCAACTTCACTATTCCGAAAAAGGAGCAGCGGAACACAACACGAGCACGGAATACATCGCCAATCCCCAGGGCGCGGATGATCCGGGAAATTATTTGATGTTGACGGCGAGTCCCAAAGGGAGTTTCGCGATTTACAACTCGGGAAGCAAACAGACCAAAGATTACGCGGCCAAGTAGCCTGCTTCCGGGATCGGCTCCATGCTGCAGGTGTCGTCGAACCTGTCCCTGTTGCTACAGTGGGTCAGGAGAGAACCGTTGAGGAGCATAGAGCTTTGATCGCAGTGGACTGGGGTACCAGTAACTTCCGTGGATTCAGGGTCAGTTCTGACGGGGCCATCATCGCGCGCTGCTCTTCTCCTCAGGGCATTCTCCGTGTGATGGAAGGGAATTTTGAAGACACGCTGCGCGCAGAGGTGGGTGTCTGGCTGGCGGCAGGGGAAAAGAACATCCTGTTATGCGGCATGATCGGTAGCCGTCAGGGCTGGGTGGAAGCCGAATATCTGCCCTGCCCGGTGGGTATAGAAGATCTGGCGGACGCCCTGGTTCGGGTGCCCTTCGAAGGCGGGAACGTGCGTATTGTTCCCGGTGTCATCGGCCCCGATGCGGCAGGTGTGCCGGAGCTGATGCGCGGAGAAGAAACCGCCGCCATGGGTATGTTGGAAGCCTGTGCCGGGGCCGATCTGGTGTGCTTTCCCGGCACACATTCCAAGTGGATCCAGTTAAGCCATCGCAAGATCGTGAGTTTTACCACGTGCATGACAGGGGAAATTTATGGCGCCGTGCGCAAATGCACCATCCTGGAACGCACCATGACGGGCAACACAACTCTGGACAAAACCGCATTCCACAATGGGGTGAAACGTTCGGTGGATTCCGGAGGATTGCTCCATCATCTTTTTGGGGTGCGCACGCTGACCCTGATGAGACAGATGAAAGACGACTCCGCGGCGTCTTATCTTTCCGGGCTGCTCATCGGCCACGATGTCCGCGCAAGCATGCCCGCGGGAGGGGACGTTCACCTGGTGGGCGCGCCGCATCTTTGCGGTCTCTATGCCGACGTTATTGAGGCCTGCGGGGGCAAGGCAACGTCAGAAGGTGAGGATGCCGCCGCGTTTGGGCTCGCCGCCATCGGCAGGAGGCTCCGTTGGAAATAGGGGGATGGCTTGAACGATGCCCGCTGATTGCCATCCTGCGCGGCGTTCAGCCGGCCGAGGTGGAATCGATTGGCTGCGCTCTGGAGCGGAGCGGTATCTGCATTGTCGAGGTGCCTCTGAATTCGCCCAGACCCCTGGAAAGCATCGCCATTTTGTCGCGTAGTTTCGGCGATCGCATGTTAGTCGGAGCCGGCACGCTGACCGCGCCTTCTCAAGTATCGGAAGTTGCATCTGCCGGAGGCAGGCTGATCGTCACCCCGCATGCCGATACATCCATCGTGCGCGCGGCAAAGCGGGCCGGCCTGTTTGCCGTACCGGGTTTCTTCAATCCCACGGAGGCC
>JBARKD010000928.1:0-7475 GCA_049800615.1 Acidobacteriaceae bacterium
ATCAGCATGTACGGAAAACAGCCCGCAGCTCACCGGTCGCCCGGCGGTGTGATAGTCGCGCGGCTGAGAATCGGTACATGGAGTGAATTGCCCAACATATCGTTGTAAGTAATCGTGTCCTCCCCCACCAGAACCAGGAGCTGACGACCTGTTTCATACCGTACGTTATCCGTGCCGACGGGCGTCGCGTACAACACCCCATAAGCCGTGTTGCCAACTCTCACTGAAACCTCGCAGCTGGTAACAGGAGGATTGGCATTGCCATCGGCGGCTTGATGGCATTGCGCTGCAGTGATCGTGCCCACTTGATATTTCGACACGCTCGCAGTCTCTTGTTCGGAGGCCACGATTGCCGTGTCCGGCAAGGTTGACCGCTTCAGCGTGACCGCAACGTTGTGTGCCAGGTTATGAGTAGCTCGCGAGTTGTCGCCGGTGAACCCAACATCGCCTGCGACAACATTGTCCAGAACGAGGCGGCCTTCCCGTGTGTAGAGCTGGACCCGCGCGTTCAGTTTGTTCACCCCACTGACCGCACTCCATCCGCAGAGCCTAAGGAAACCTTCCGCGACTACCCCCAGCGCGCCTGCGTCACCGGGGGTGGCCCGACGAGTCTCGCTAGCTGGCAGGTGCTCTTTCACTGTCATTTTCAAAATCAGGAGATCAGGAACTTCTCTCGTGTTGCGGTCAGCGCTAAGGAGCACTTGTTTGAAGCGCTTTGTTTTGGCTAGCTCTTTCAAAAGATTCTTTTGGAAGACGGATTCGAAAGATGGATCCAGGCTCACATCGCCGGTATCGACTTTATCGACTCGCAGGGTCCATTGCTGGGAGCCGCCGTTCTTTCCCTCGGCGGGGGATACCGCAAGCGCAGATGGAACGAACAATAGAAGATGCAACGCAGAAAGCGCCAGCATCAGAGCCGACAGGCCTTTGCGCCGCATGCTGCCGGGAATCAAAGCGGACAGGGCGAACGCGGTCCTGGCTACAGCAAGAGAATCCCTTCTCCGTGTTTTCATTCTGAGCCTCTGGGCGGAACCGCAACGAAACCGAGGACCATCTTCACCTTCTCGCACTCACAGTACCGCGTCCCCGGCTGATCGCTTGCAGGGCCGCAACGATCGAGCCAACGATGCATACACCGATCAATAAAATGAGGGCGCTGAAACATAGACCGCTCAACAACTCAACCATGCTTTCCAGCATGCGCACCTCCCTCTGTCTAATGGCGTTCGCCTGAAGTCCCAGGTCTCCGAACGCAGCTCACTGGTTCCTCAATGGAACCTAAATGAGGCAGCAGTTGCTGACCGACCGGCTAAATTCTCTGCGACGATCAAAGAGCCTTGGCAGGCAGGAAAATCCTGCCTGCCAAAAGCCTTAGGGTCAGAATCGGAAAGCAATTCCAGCGGATGGTTGCGCCGTGTGCGTCCAACTGTCAGTGTTGAGTGCCCTGACGCCAAAATCGGCATCTTTGTAAACGTAACCCCTATACTCGGCAAGTACAGACCAATGTCTGGTCAGCGCGTAGTTCACGCCGCCGCCGTAAAGAAAAGTACCTTTCGCCTGGGTATCAGCGCCCGTGACAAAACCTTCCGCGTTGCCGGTTGGATGAAACACCAAAGTGCCACCTCCGCCAAGAACGTAGGGACTGAGCCTACTAATCCGGAAAGGAAGGCCGATAACCATATCGGCAGTGGCTGTGTGGACGTCGGACTGAACTCTCGAAAATCCGCCGGTAGAGAAATACCTCTGCGTATCGCGGTCGTAGCCGTAGTTTGCTTCGCCGGAGAGCCAGCGGTTCAGGTGATAACGATACCCAACGAGAAACCCGCCGGTATTTGTTGTCGTCCGCGAGACCCCCTGGCCGCTAGTGTCCTGCGTAAAAAAGCCCGTGCCTTGCACACTGAACTCCGACCGGCTCTCTTGAGCCGTGGCGCCAAGAGCTATTAGCGTGAGAAAGCTTGCAAGCATAATTGCAGTTCGTCGCATCATGTGACTCCTCCATGTTTGGATCTGTGCCTACGATTCCGCGACCTTGATAGTCACAGCATATAAATCGTGTCTCGCATTCGATGCTGGCATCTGAGGTGCCAAAGTGGGGGCCGTGGCGGAGTTGCTCTGAAGTGCTTGAGTGTCGGCAGGTTGCGCACCGGAAGCCGAAAGTTGACTACGCGTTCTGTCAAGCGCCCCGACACATGGTTCGACATGTGGCGAAGTCAACGACATTTGTCGAAGCTTTCTGCCGCTCCGCTACATCAGATCAAACATATCCACGAATCCGCAGCGCCCTTGGGGACGTTAGCCGTGGCTGGGGTTTTCATAATCGATGTGACAAGCGAACAAGTCTATGGGAACTTTGGCAGCAACAATCTCAGAGACCTACACCCAACGCTATGAGGCGCTGCTGCGCGCAACCTGTGCGATTGGGACCTGCAGCGATTGCGACGCGGCCGCTGACGTGCTTTTGAAGGCACTGCTCGAGGTGGTTCCCTTCGACTACCTGCAGTTGGTCGCGTTTGAGAGTGACGCCAAGACAGTCGGGTGGCATCTGCTCTACTCAAATGGCAGAAGGCATGATGCGCCCGAGGCGAATGTTGTTCTGGACGATACGCCCATTGCGTGGGTACATGAATCTCGGCGGGCTCTCGTAACGACCGACTGGAGGGATGAGGCGCGGTTTGCGAAGCATGGCCAATTTCTAACCGAACTAGGTATCGCCTCTACTTGTGTGCTTCCGCTCGCGAGAGGCGAGCGCCGGCTCGGTGCACTGAGCATTGGCAGCACCCACCCTCATGCCTACCCCGAGGAGGAAGTCCGCTTCCTCTCCCTGGTCGCCGACCAGATTGCGCTAGCCATTGATGCTGCCGTGAACTTCTACTTGTCACGGCAGGCGCAGGATCGGTTGAAGCTCATCCTTGATCTCACCAACCAGGTCGTCTCGAACTTGAATTTTCAGGAGCTGCTGCGAACCATCTCGGCGAGTGTTCGCCGGGTCATGCGCTGTGATGCTGCTGCTATCATGCTTCCCGAGCCAGACGGCGCGCACTTGCGGGTGCACGCTCTCGACTTCCCCGATAGCAGGGGAATTTTCAAAAAGCAAGTATTGATTCCCATCGCGGATTCGATTCCGGGTGAAACCTACCAAAGCGGCAAGCCCTGGGTCTTGAACCGACTCGATCCTGCCGGGGTGCCTCCTGAGATGTACGCAAAGGCCTCCGGCGAGGGTATCAATTCGTTCTGCGAGATGCCTCTCATTAGCAGGGATCGCTCGCTTGGCGTGCTCGCTCTGGCAAGCCGGGAAGAGAATGCTTTTGATCGGGAGGCGACGGCCTTTCTGGCCCAGGTCGCGCAGCAGGTCGCGATCGGCGTGGAGAACGCTTTGGCGTATGGTGAAATCGCCGATCTCAAGGACAAACTCGCGCAGCAAAAACTGTATCTGGAAGATGAAATCCGCGGCGAGATGGACTTCGAAGGAATTGTGGGGCAGAGTTCGGCTCTCCGCCATGTTTTGAACCTGGTGGAAACCGTGGCTCCGAGCGATTCGACGGTTTTGCTTCTCGGTGAGACCGGCACTGGAAAGGAATTGATCGCGCGCGCCATTCATGACCGCAGCCATCGTAAGGAGCGGACCTTCGTAAAGCTGAACTGCGCTGCGATTCCGACGGGACTGCTTGAGAGCGAGCTGTTCGGACATGAACGAGGCGCCTTCACCGGCGCGATTGCACAGAAGATCGGCCGCCTCGAACTGGCGGACCAGGGCTCACTGTTCCTGGATGAGGTGGGGGACATTCCCGTCGAGATCCAGCCCAAATTGCTGCGAGCCTTGCAGGAACGTGAATTTGAAAGGCTGGGCAGCAACCGGACCAAGAAGGTCGACGTTCGACTGGTAGCGGCCACCAATCGCGACCTCGAAAAAATGATGGAGAATCGCGAGTTCCGCAGCGATTTGTACTATCGCCTGAATGTTTTTCCGATTCGCATCCCACCTTTGCGCGAGCGCCCGGAGGACATTCCATTGCTGGTTCGCTACTTCACGCAGAAGTACAGCCGCCTCATGAACAAGGAGATCGAATCGATTCCCGCCGCAGCCATGAGGAAACTCTCGAGTTGGCATTGGCCGGGGAATATTCGTGAGCTGGAGAACTTCATTGAGCGTTCGGTGATCCTTACCCACGGCGCGGCGCTGCAAGCACCAATCGCAGAACTCACCAACAACGGCCGGACAACGCCAGTCGGCGGGACGCGCGAAGAAATGGAACGCGATGAAATCGTCCGCATTTTGAAGACCACCAACGGGCGAGTAGCAGGCATCGACGGCGCTGCGGCCCGTATGGGCCTCAAGCGCACGACTCTCATCGCTCGCATGAAGAAGCTGGGCGTCGACCCGCGAAGAGTGTCATTAAGTTAGACAAGTTGAGCCTCGCGATTTGGTTATCCTTTCACTCTAGATCTCCCGTCTCTTGCTTTCAGGTATCTGCGAGTGTCAACTCTGATTTTGACATTTGTTGACACTATGCTCCGACGATTCTGTTCCCGCCAATAGTTTCAACATCTTGCAGGCGCGTGCCTTTGGCATGCGCATTGCTCTTACCTCATCAATCCCGAGTTCCAGTATGTTCAAGATTTCTATCGTCGATACCCGAACTCAACGCAAGCTGGTGGTGGAAGGAAAGCTAAGCGAACCGTGGGTCGAAGAACTTCGTACCACCTGGAGGAACGCGAGCCGTGACGTAGAGGGCCGCAAAGTGGTTATAGATCTAAGCAGCCTGACCGTCATCAGCCGCGAGGGGGAAGATGCCATTTTCGATCTCATGCAGCAAGGCGCAAAGTTTTCCTGTGCCGGCATTCTTACTCGACACGTGCTGAAGGGACTGGCCCGAAGATGCCGATGCACGCCGTCGCAGGTGCTCGAACGAAAGAGTGAGACGTTGAAAACATCCGAGAAGTAGTTTGGCTTGTCGATTTTCACCAAGCTCAGACGACTAATACATGAAAGACGGAGGTGAACAATGCCGGAGGCAAAGCGAATCACGAGACCGTACGCAAGCAGCGACGATTTCCGCCGGGTCTTTGACCAGGACATGAATAGCCTCTACCTGCTCTCGTTCCTGCTAACCGCGGATCGTGAGAAGGCTGAACAGTGTTTTGTGTCCGGCCTGGAGGACGCGGTAGACGGCAATCCGGTTTTCAAGGAATGGGCGCGGTCCTGGGCTCGGCGGGTGATCATCGTAAACGCCGTGAGGGCAATCAATCCGCGACCAACGGAGGAAAATGGCCGTTCGAATTCTACCTCGGTCAGCGGCAATGGCAAAACGCCGCCGGAGGAGCAGGTCGAGATTGCCGCAGTTCTAGCACTCGCACCGTTCGAGCGCTTTGTTTACGTAATGACGGTTCTTGAACGCTACTCCGATCAGGATTGTTCTCTTCTACTGGGCTGCACACGTCGGGATGTGGTCGCCGCACGGGCTCGCGCTTTCGAGCAAATTGGAAGCGCGATGGCATCACATTCCAGGCAACTGCCGCCCACCGGCTCAGAGAAACCGACGTTGCAGGAGCGCGGCAGTTCCCTGCTTGAGCTATTAGTTGGTCAACGTCTGGTGACTTCGGCGTAAGTCAAGAACCCCTTCGGATTTTTCAGATTGAGGATCGCCAGGTACGGAAAAAAATCAAGACTCATCCCGATGCGAGCCTGCTCGCTATTCGTCATACTTTTCTGACCGAGGCAGGAGAGTACACGGAACCCTTCGTTGCAGGATGTCGCGGGACACGATAACATTAAGACCACGATGCGCTCTGTAACACCTGCGGGAGGCTGCGGGTATTGATTACAGGTAGAGAGCGGAAGTGGTGGAACTGGCAGACACACCATCTTGAGGGGGTGGCGCCGAAAGGCGTGGGGGTTCAAATCCCCCCTTCCGCACCAGTTTAAACGCTGTATATTTGGTTGGTTACAGGCCGTTCCTAAAGTCAACACTCTGGTCGTACAATCGCCTCAGCGCGAGCCTCCCAAAGGCATTTCTTGCTCACCTATTTCGGCTCGCCTTACGTAGTTAACTCAAAAAGTTCGCATTGGGCATGTTCATTTGAAAGTCGCTGACTTGCAGCGGTCGTTACATCCGCGGGCACAATCGTGCGGTTATAGACCCGCGGGCAACGGCCACCCTTTAATTAATGGGGAGTGCAGCAATTTATAACTGTCGGTTTCACCGAGGGGCGATCCATCCAAAACTCCGCCTTGGCCGCAAGGAGTGGGAATTGGTTCGGCGACCTTCGGCAGCGAAGGCACTGATGTGTCTGGATTGCTGAAATCCAGCGCGAGAGCCAGGTTGTTCATGGCGGCATCGCGCTTGGTCAGCGGCGGCAGACCCCATCGCCACTCCATGAATTTCAGGATCGAAGTGTGATCGTAAGGCTGAGAGGCAATCGTCGGACTTGCGGGATTTCCCAAGCTGAAAGGCGAAGCCACAATCACCGGCACGCGGCATCCCAGCAACGCCTTGCCATTGACCAGATCTGTATCGACGTTGTTGGGCGCAATGGCTCGTGGAGGAACGACGTGGTCGAAGAACCCTCCCCACTCGTCGCGGGTGACGATGAGAACGGTATTCGGCCATCCGGGCCCGGAGGTCAGGGCCTGGAAAACCACACCCAGAAAATGCTCGCCCGAACGGAGGTCGGCATGGGGATGATCATCATTGCCCTCGCCATCATCAATTAGCGTGTAGCGCGGGTCCACGACAGAGACCGCAGGTAGATTGCCGGAAGCGGCATCAAGCAGGAATTGCGGATACAGCGCCGAGATTGGAACATATTTTTCTCCCCAGAGCGCGAGGAAGGGCACGTTGGAGTAATAGTACTTGTTGCTCACTCCCGCCGCAGCCAGCGAGTCCCAGATGGTTGGCAGGGTTGAGATGGAGAGCGAATTATCCAGCCGATCGGTTTGCGCGGCATGAAAAAACACGCGATTCGGGAAGGTTGAGCTGAGAATAGAAGGAAAGTAGCGATCAAGGGTGGTGTAATTCCGTGCAAACGCGCTGAGGAACGGAAGATCCGCCTCAGCGTAATATCCAATGCAGAAAATATCGTTGGTGGTGGTGCGGAGCCATCCATTCATCTTGCCTTTGTTGTATTCATCGCGGCCTCCCTGGTAGGAGTGGTCGGGATCGGGATGAGCGCATCCTACATAAGTATCCAGCCGGAATGGACTGTGCAGGACACCATTGTTGTCGGGATATTTCAGACCGGGCGGGCGGCCGTCTGCGCCTGGCAGCCATCCCAGGAGGTGATCAAAGCTGCGATTTTCCATCATGACCACGACGATGTGCTCGATCCCCGACTGAGCCGGGTTGGGTAACGATGATGGCCTAGCCAACGCATTCTTCCCCAGAAGCGATCCGGCGACAACGGCGCCCGATGTTCCGGCGACTCCACGCAAGAAATCTCTGCGATTAAAAGTCATGATTCAACCCCCTGAAATTGGT
>JBARKD010000929.1:0-2574 GCA_049800615.1 Acidobacteriaceae bacterium
GTCCTCAACAACGTCTTCGTCCCGGAGCAGTCGATTACACTGAGGCGGCCATGCGGCGAGTATCACCCTGTTTGGAATGTCATCCTTACTGTCGCGCTCCCAATGATTTGCGCAGTCTACGTCGGCATGGCAGAAGCCGCCGCAGAAAAGGCCCTGACAATTGCAGCGGCCAAAGGCGACGATGGGGTGAACGCCCTGGCCATTGGCGAAATGAAAACCGAGCTGACAACTGCGCAGATCGGGCTCGAGAGTATGGTTGCGAATGCAAACGAGCTGGATGTTGAGCCTGGCATCGAGCACGCGAACCGCGCTCTGATCCGCAAGACGATCGTGGCCGAGGCTGTCAAACGCGAGGCGGAGAAAGCACTTGAAGCAACAGGCGGCGCGGGCTATTTTCGCCGTTTGGGCCTCGAAAGAATCCTACGCGACGCTCAGGCTGCACAGTTTCACCCCATGCCCGCCAAGAAGCAGCATCGTTTTACCGGCCGCCTGGCTATGGGCTTGGATCCGACGGCACAGTAGGCGCGGAGGGCGGCATCTCTAAGAAGCTACCGCGGAAGCGTAGTGAGCCGTACCGAGCCAGCTCGAGAAGTCCTTACAGATGTGTCTAGCGCCGAGAAGCGTTAACCAGCCTCGACTGATGGCATCGCAAACTCTAAGGTGGCCGAGGCAAATATCCGCCAGAGCCCTGACATCGGCGACTACTTCGAGGTCGACTCCGAATCCCGGGTCGAAGAGGCATACGTCAACTTCAGTCCGGTTAAGGATGAGCCAGTACCGCCGTTTCGGTGCCTGCCGAAATTCCACGTAGACAACGACGCGGTGATCCGGGAGATTTTCTGTCCGTACCAGCCGGTGCAGGACCCACATGAGGAAGTCGGGATCAAGGTGTTCGTCGTGGAGATCACGACTTGACCACTTGTAACCCCAAGCTCCCAGCGACTCGACTACAGGACCGAACGCCCGGCCGGCGTCGGTGAGGAGATACTCAGAACCTCGTCCGTGTGCGAGCGGTTTCCGCTCGATAATCCCGATGTGGGCCAAGGCGTCGAGCCGCTGGCAAAGCAGATTGCGGGACATGCGCGGCACGCCTCTTTGGATATCGACGAAGCGCCGGGCGCCGGACAGCAGCTCCCTCAGAATCAAGGGTGTCCAGCGCTCGGCGAAAACCTCCGCGGCAAGTGCTACGGGACAAAATTGGCCATATCCCTTCATGCGGTACAGCATGATCGCATTGCTGCGCGCCCGCAAGTACAATTTTTGAACTGCCTCATTCATCGTTTGCGAGGCAGGAAGAAATTTTCGAGGGCCTGGCGCGCAACCTGCTTCCCCAATTCCGAGCCGAAGGCGGTCGAGTTGCGATAATGCATCCCACCGTAGATTCGGGCGTTAAGAATATCAGTGAGCACCTGGCTGACACGGTCGTAGGACCGGACGGGTTCGAGTAACCCCGGCACCGGGCTGCTCATGGTGAAATGGAGCTCGTCGGATCCGAAATAGGCCCTGAGCACCTCGACAACCGAGCCGCTGAAGCAGCCGTGCGCGGCGGGATATTCGGGGTGGTTCGGGGTAATCACGAGTCCGATCCAAGCGGGGTCGGCTATCAGATCCGGGTTCCCGCCGCCCGCGCGGATCGCGGTCACAGGCCGCCAGAACGCGTACTGGAACTTCGAATCCCAACAGCCGATGAGGGCGTCGGACGAGGCAGCCGAAAGCATCGCGAACAGACGCACCGCACCGAGAACCGAAAGCTCCTGATCGGTTGCAATGCCGCGCCAGGTGCTGTGCCACTGCAGCATCGGGTTTACGCCGGGGCCGCCAACGAACTCTGCAAGATCCGTTTGTTCCGCCGTGCGGGCGCTACTGATCGAGCCTCCGTAAGCTTTCGTCTCATCGTAGTCGTGCAACCACACGTCGCTATCGAGCGCTGGCGGCGGTGGGACGCGGAACTGCGATGGACTGGTCATCGTCCAGGGAGTGACAAAACGAATCCATGGCGTGGCCGCGGGGAGGAAGCCCGGGGGCGTGGGTTGCCAAACGCCGGGTCCAGGCGGAGGCGGAGTCCAGCCGGACCCGGCGTCCCGGCCATCATTGGCTCTCAATGCAAGGATACCGGCCGCGGTCTGTTGGCCTACTGCGATGCCGTTGAGTTTTCCTTCGTGGTGCCCCGGGATGGCACCGAGATAATCGGCATACTGCTGATCGAGCTCGGCTGCTTGAGCTGGGTACAGCGCGACCAATACGTCGTGAGCTGCCGCGGCCACGGCCGCCTCCGGCGACGCTGGAACGTGCACCTTCGGCTTGACTGCATAGACAGTGAACGGATAACCGCAAATGGCATTCACCGCGTCGTACTCCGCGATCTGAACGATTGCAGTCTCAACAGAGCCCTGCTGTGGCAACTTGCCGCCGATGACCCCGATGCTGTTGTCAGCGACTGCGTTCCATAACACAACAGCATTTGTGGCTAATGCCGGGTGCTCCGATTCGAAACCGTGGTGGCACGGTGTTGCACCGTCCCTCTCTGCGAAGGCCATGGTGGCTGTCAAAACGGTCCAAAGACAAGCGTAGCCG
>JBARKD010000930.1:0-8976 GCA_049800615.1 Acidobacteriaceae bacterium
AGCTCCAATATCCAGGAATGACCTTGAACTGCAGAGGGATCTGGCTCACCGGTGTTGCCGTCGCTGTCAACGGGATTGCGATCGGACCGGTGGAACTCGCTCGCCGCGCGCCCACCTGGTTGAAGCCGAACCCGCCGATGAAACCATAGACCAGGCGGTGTGTCACGAAAAGGTTTGCCGAGTTTTTCGGCACATTGGCAAATGGGTTGCCTTTCGCTGAGATGTAGTAAGGATAGGCCCCGAACACAGCATCGCCCTGCTGGTAAGAGGCAGCAAATGGCGAGTAATTCTGTTCCGTATTCGTGGTGATTCCGTCCAGATACGCGTATCCGAGAATGAGATCAAAGTACCCCGGCAGATGCCCCAATGCGCCGATCTGCACACCCCGCACGCGCTGATTGCCCACGGGAATGACATTCAGTGAGTTATTCGGATCTGTCTCGTATACGTTTGTCTTGGTCGTCTGGAACCAACTGCCGTTGACATTCAGCAAGTCGTGCGCAAACGACCATTTTGCGCCGGCCTCGTAGGTCGCGTTGAACTGTGGCGCCTGCACGGCGTTGTTCGCGCTGAGCGAGAGCGACTCCGCGGACGGGTCAAAGCTCGTGCCGTAATCGAAATAGATCGAGCCTGCCGATGTCGGTTTGACAACCACCGCCGCGCGGTAAGTAGGTACCTTGTCCAACCGGCTTAGATGTGTTGGAGCACTTCGGTAGTCGGTGTTGAAGTAGTCGAAGCGAATACCACCGGAGAGTTGCAGCCAGCGCAGCAACTTGATGGTGTCGTTCAGGCCCAGACCGTATGTCTGTGAGTTTACATAGGCCTTGACCCCCAGCGTAGTCGCGCCCGGAATCAGGTCGTTGGGTGTGGGTGCAAGAGCCGAGGTGTAGATGTTGCTTGGATAGGTTGTGCGCTGCGGCCGCGAGCGTTCCCGGCCGCCCTCGATGATTACATTAAAATCATTCCCAATGCGCACCAGGTTGAAATGTCCGGTAGCGCCCGCCTGATCCCAAAGCAGATCTTCGACCGACTTTACGGCAATTTGATTTCGCCGTACCGTCAGAGCGGTCAGAGGCGTCGTCACCGGGTAGCAGGGCGTCGCGGCCGTAGGAGAGCAAGCGCCGGAAACTACCCCGTCTGCAACCGAATACACAGGGGCGGTGTTGACTTGGGGTTCCGTGATGTTTACATCGCGAGGATAATTCGCAAACCGCAGCGCATTGCGAAGTGTCAGATGCAGGCCCAAGTCATGTTCGATTCGTCCCGTAACAATGTCGGGATTTGTGCGGAAGTAATCGCTCTCCGCAAAGCCGTAGTAATTGCTGTGGGGCGCTTCGAGCACGCTGGGGCCAAAGTACGGCAGACCGTAATCCGGCAGATCGTTTCCGGCCTCGTGCAGGTAGGTGAGGAACGCTCGCGTAGGGCTGTTGAGCCCCAAGGCAAGAGACGGCGCAACGCCAAAACGGCGCACGTTTGTGTAGTCGCGCTCGGCAATATTGCTTTCTTCTCCTGCGAGATTGATGCGGAAGGCGGCTCCATCCAGGTTGCTGATCGGCTCATTCACGTCGCCCGTGGCGCGACGCATCAGGTTTGTGCCCCCCTGCAGGTGGGCGCTGATATGTTGCTGCAGGCCGGGAACCTTGCTCTCCTGGTTGATTATGCCGCCGGTCGAACCACGGCCAAACTCGACTCCCGCGGGTCCCTCCAGCACATCAATCGCGTCGTAGTCGAACGAGTCGCGGTAGTAGCTGCCGAAGTCCCGTATCCCATCCAGAAAAATATCGTTGCGCGCGGTGAATCCGCGAATCGTAAGATTATCCCCCTGCGATCCTCCTTCGCCTGCCGCAATCGATATGCCGGGCACATTTCGTAGCCCGTCCCGAAGGCCGGTGTCTGCCTGTTCATTCAGGATGTACTGCGGAACTACGTTTACCGTCTGGGCCGTATCCAGAAGCGGCTCTGAAAACTGCTGTAACCCGACTTGAGCTATGCTTCCGGTTACGCTCACCGACTCTGTATTTTGGATACTGATCTGGACGACGCCTGAGCCGTCGAACCGCCCGCTCACGCCCGTGTCGGAAAGTAGCTGAAGAAGACCTTCCCGGGCCGTGAACTGTCCAGCGACTCCCTTTGTGCTGATGCCGGCAAGCTTGTCGTCGGGTATGTTCGAATGGACTTTCAAGCCAGTGACTCGGCTGAAGGCTTCCAATGCAGTCGTGAGACCGCCCGCCGCGATGTCAAATTTCAGCTGGAGGGCTTCCGATCTCCCTGGCTGCTTCGCATTTGCTGGTTCGGTGGGCAGTTCCTGCGCCGGTGCCGCATTCGCGGTTAAAGCGCCTAACGTTGTCAAAAATGTCGCGTGGGCGACCGATCGCCAGGCTCCCCGTGTCTCCCGTCCGCGCCGCGTTCTTCTCTGTTGCTTCGCGTACTCCACTTTCGCTTTCCTTTCTTTGATGGATGTTGCGGTTGCCATCGTCGGAACAGTCGCGCTACTCCGCCTGCTTCGACAAGTCTTATATCCGACCGAAAAAGTCCTATATCTGGCACGAGTGTAAACCAAATGCGGACCATTTTTGTCGTATTTGCGAAAAATTGATTACGGGCAAGCGAAAATCCGGCGAAGCGCCTGCTGGAGAATGTTTGGACGTCTAGCTGAACGGGCGGTCCTGCCAGCGCCTGCAAGGCTTTGTGCGCAGTAGGAAGAAGAAGCGGAGGGTTCAAGAATCACAGGTAATCAGAGCAGCCTGTGTGTCAGTCGGCGCTTGCGCGAATGGGACCTGCGGGTACAACTACTTCTATCAGGCCCGTTGCAACATCGTAGACCAAGCCAGAGAGGAGCCAGTTCGCCGGGAAGGCGGGTATCGCCCTCAGCGCCGCAACATCCAGGGTCACCGCTGTCCTAGGCTCCAAAATCGACTTTGCCTTGACGTCTTTTTCATCGATTTGAAAGTAGTGCGCCATTTTTGCTGGGTCACTGGCAAGGCGTGTAATGCCACAATCGGTGTGTTGCAGGACGATGAGATGAAACTCTCCGCCGCCGCCTGGGGCTTTGCGAGCGACTTCACCAATACGTCCAAGCAGAGCCAATTCCTCCACCAGGCCCGGTGTGACGCGGCCACCGATGTTCCGCAGCACGACAGCCTCGCCCTGTTTGATTCCCAACACATATACCGGATCCACCCGCATATCGGCACACCCGATGACAATGGCCTTCACATGCGGCATCGCATCCGGCAAAGAGGGCATCGGGCCAGACTGTCCAGCAGCAAACTCTTTGTTGCGTTCTAACATCGCATCGAGATGACTCATGCATAGGCTCCCAATATGAAATGGTGGTCCGTACGTGAGCTTGGATGCGCGGGGGGATCGGTCGGTGCTTTTCCTGCTGCCTGAATCAAAATCGCGGAACCCCGCAGCCACGGCGCCGCTTAAGTCTTCCGCTTGCGGAGTGCGTGAATCCTCTCGACCAAGGTGACCCTGACCGTATCTCCTTGCGTTTTTCCAATCGCCCGAAGAATCTCGGTCTTCACGGGCAGCTTGTGATTTCCGTCTCCCAATGCCATAAACGCGCTTTCAAACGGAATTCCGTCGATGGTCCCTTTGCACTTCACCAGCCCGCGCGTCCCGAAGAAGGCGGCCGATTCGGGCCAGATGAGGTAAGTCCATCCACCCGGCTTTGGGCTTTTGATGAGCTGTGCCGTAAAGGATTTGTGCAACACATCTGCCTCACTCGAAGCTTCGAGATTCGCTGCTGCCGGAGCCCCGGACCCACCCCTGGCGACTCCGGCCAGAGGCGGGCTTTTGGCGAAATTACAGCTTCAGGGTCACCATGGCGTCGTCAATCGTCTTGGCCAACTTGTCATCCTCGCGACCGTAGGCGTCGTGCCAGCGCCACCACTTATAACGCGGTCCCTTGGGATAACCTTCAGGAGAGTCCTCCCAATCCTCTTGCCGGCCCAACGGCGTGATGTCCAGATAACTCCACACGCTCCCCATCGGCTCGTCGCCGCGGTTATTGATGTAGTATGTGCGGAAGATTTTGTCGTTCTCGTCGCGAAAGAAAACATTGTGTCCGTGCCATTCGTCCACGCCGAAGTCCTTGTCGAAGTCGTCGGTGATGGTATACCAGGGAATCTTCTCCCAGCCCATGCGCTGCTTCAGCCGCGCAAGGTTTTCCTGCGAGCCGCGCGAGGCCCAGGCCAAGGTAGTATCCCTGGCATGCAGATGTGACAGGTGCGAAACCTGGTCTGCACCCAGCGAGCAGCCGACGCAAGCGTGATCCGGCCAGCCGTACACGTTCGGATCGTAGAACGCACGATAGAGTACCAGCTGCCGCCGCCCGTCGAAAAGATCGAGCAGCGATACCTTTCCCTGCGGTCCTTCGAAGAAATATTCCTTCTCGACAGCGAGCCACGGCATCCGCCGCCGCGCCGCCGCCAGCGCATCGCGTGAGCGGGTAACCTCCTTCTCCTTGACCAGCATCTCCTGCCACGCTTTTTGCCATTCCTCCTTCGACACGACCGGAGGCTTCTTCATCGTTGCAACCTGCTCATTGGTTGTCATTGCTCTCTCCTTGTTCGCGCTCGCGCGACTTCTTATTCCACAGTTTCGCCACGGCCAGAGCGGAAACACCGCTCGTCGTGACAGCACCCGCCGCAATCCATACCGCAGTGGCCATGCAAAAAGGACACATGGTTATCTCCCTGCCCGCCGTGCTTCAATGAAGATCAGTATATTCCCATATGGGGATATGTCAAGCGTTTCACAAGGGGTCCGGCTTCAATCGGCCCGCAGGCTACCTGTTGAGATCGGCGCAATTAGGAGGAGGATCGATGGCTGATGCTGGCTTGAATAGCGTGTTGCACCAGCTCGCGGCCGCTCTGTAGGGACAGCTTGTCTTTGATATGCGCCTGATACGTTTCCACAGTCTTGACGCTGAGGCTCAGCCTCTCCGCGATCTGGCGCGTGCTGCAGCCCTCACCGATCAAGCGGAATACTTCCAACTCACGATCGGAAAGGGAGGAGAGCCGCGAACTGATAGAGGTAGGGCCGCTGCCGAAAAACTGGTGCAGCAGGTTGTTAGCCATGCGGTCGCTCAGGTAGATCTCGCCGTCCAGGATCCGGCGCACCGCAACCAGCACTTTCTCCGTCGCTTCGTGTTTCATGATGTATCCGTTGGCCTTGGCGCGCAACGCACGCTCGGCGTAAATGGATTCGTCATGCATGGAGAGGATCAACACCGGAAGGTCGGGATGCAGGATGCGGAGACTCTTCAACAGATCCAATCCGTCGGGGCCATTCAACGAGATATCGATGATCACGATGTCGGGCTTCAGCATCCCGATTTGTCGCATCGCGTCTTGCGCGTCGGCGGCTTCTCCACACACAGCGAGACCTTGTTCGCGGTTGATCATCAAAGCCAATCCCTGCCGCAACAGTGGATGGTCATCCACGATAAAGACAGCTTTCTTCTCAACGTTCTCCATCTTCGGAACCGCCGGCGATTTGCTCATCTGATTCATGCTATCCACCCTGTTTCAACGGGAAAAGTGCAGATAACGGTTGTGCCTTGCTCCGGGCCCGGGCGTACTTCGAGAGCCCCACCGACCACCGAAGCGCGGTAGTTCATGATACGTAACCCCATGCCCTCGGTATTACCGGAGGGAAGGGCAATACCTTTCCCGTCATCCTTGATCCGCAATGTGCCTGTCTCTTGTTCGGCCGTTAACTCAATCAGGACATTCTTTGGTTTTCCATGCTTGATGGCGTTCGTCACTGCTTCCTGCGCGATGTTGTAGAGATGAGTGGCCACCGTGACATCTTCAACCAGCACCGGGGTCTCACACTGAAAGCGACAGGTTACTCCAAAAATGTCCTGGGCTTCCGTAGCCCATAGTTGTAATGCCAACATCAGGCCCTGGGAATCCGACAGTACGGGGAGTAGGCCATGGGCCAATTCGCGAGTCTTGCGAATGGCTTCGTTGACCAGCTTCACAAGCTTGGCTGCATCCTCTGTTTCGCCCCGCTTCTGCTCTGCTAGCCGGTCTTCATGCACTTTGGCCATGAAGGCAATCCCAGTCAAATGCTGGCCGAGTCCATCATGCAGATCCTGGCCGATACGCCGTTGCTCTCGCGCGCTGATATCGAGAATGGCTTTTTCCAGTTGTTTCTGTTCGGTAATGTCGAGCCCGGTTGCAATGACGTAACCCGGCGACTCTCCACTTCCCGGGAGCAACGCGCTCGACCAGGAAATCAACCGCTTATCGCCATGCCGCGTGAGCCAATGCGTTTGGTAATCCTGAGCGAGCTGGCCGCTGCGCAGCGCTTCAAAGGAAGCCCGGACGCGATCCATCTCTTCAGGGGCTAGAAAGAGGTCCCAAATGCATTTGCCCTGAACCTCCTCCACCGCATAGCCGGATGTGAGCTCACACGCTGGATTAAATCGCAGGATGCGGCCTTCGCTGTCGAGCACGACGACCAGCGCTCCTACGGTGTCGAGCATTGCCGTGACAAAGTCGCGTTCTTCTTGAAGCTCCTTCTCGATCCGCTTGCTATCGGAGATGTCGAACGCGACACCGTGAATGAACCGGGGACGCCCATCTTCCCAGCGCATCATTCTCGCGTCGCAATGAAACCAGACCACGCGCCCGTCGCGCGCCAACACCCGGTAGGCCGACTTGAGCGGCTTACCCGACAGAAACATCTCCGCTGCTTCGAGGCTCCAGCGATGCCGGTCGTCGGGGTGTATGCGCTGGTACCAGAGAACCGGATCTTCCAGCCATTCCTCGCGGCAATACCCTAGCGCGGCTTCGATCTCCGGGCTCACATAAGCCTCACTGGTGCCCCGATCGAGCGAGGCCATGAAGACCACTGCGGGAATCTGCTCCAGCAGCGCGCGATACTTGGCCTCGGGGTCAGGACCCCGCTCTCTCGTCGATGAGTCGTGAGCAATCGAGTTGGAGTAGAGCGCAGCCAGGTCGAGAAGAACCCCTTCCGCGTGGGCGAGTCCCGTCATATCCCTCTCCCTGAACTGACCCTTCGGTTCGCCAATAGCCTGTGCCGAGAAAAACATCTTTTACTCCACTGGCGCTTTTGTGAGCAGACGGGCGTTGTCTGCCGAAATATCATGAGCGGCCGAATGTTTCCTGTGTCGCCAACTGGGTTCCTTATTGAGCGAGGCCTGGGTGAAGCGGCGCAAAGCGTGAATCGCCCTCCCGTACGTTTGAATCGCGGCGGAAGACAATAAGGACCCCGGAGGCTGGTTCATAAAGGGCATGAACTTATCCGGAAAACCGGGCATGGTGCAGCCGATGCAGATGCCCCCGACGTTAGGACATCCGCCAACGCCGGCCATCCAACCCCGCTTCCCGACGTTGCACTGCACAACCGGTCCCCAGCATCCCAGCTTTACGATGCATTGCGGAGAGCCATACTCTTCCGCAAACTGACCTTGCTCATAGTAGCCGCCGCGGTCGCATCCCTCATGCAGCGTGGCGCTGAAAAGCCAGATGGGTCGCAGCACTTCGTCGAGCGCGATCATGGGAGCGCGTCCCGTCGCCATGTGCAGCAGATAGAGCAGAGTCTCCATAAAATTGTCTGGCTGTACCGGGCAGCCAGGTACGCAGACAATCGGGATATTCGCTTTCGAGCGCCAGTCCCACCCCAGGTAGTCGGGCAATCCCATGCACCCGGTTGGATTGCCTTCCATCGCATGAATCCCACCGTAGGTTGCGCAGGTTCCCGCTGCGATGATGGCCCAGGCTTGGGGAGCCAGGCGATCGATCCATGTGCAGGTCGTGATCGGCTGGCCGGTCGCGGAATCCGTTCCGAAGGAGGCCCAATAACCTTCTTCCTTATTGTTCTCGTCCGGAATGGAACCCTCCATGACCAGGATGAAGGGACGAGATCTCCCTTCCGCGGCCAGCCGGAAGTGCCGCATAAAATCTTCCCCGTTGTCCACGGATAGAAAGGGATTGTGGAGGCGCACCTTGGGAATCCAGGGAATGGCTCCCAGGACGATGTCTTCGATGCTGGGCTGAGTGGCGCCAGTCATTGCAATCGTGTCCCCGTCGCAGCCGAGGCCGGCGGTGATCCACAGGATATCCATCTCCGAAATAGACGCCGATCTTAGATCCTGCGACTGCGGACTTCCCATGGGCTTCCTTTTCCTTGCGGACCAAACGCCCGGGCGAAAGCTTGCGCGTCCATTGTCGATCTTGAAGGCGGTGAAAGCAAGCTGCTGAGGCGACGGTTGGGCCTTTTAGCGCGACCGGCCCCGGATCGAACCAGCCATGATTCTTAGTAATCCTTATTAATGAAACAGCGACTGCTACAAGCGCTCCAACAGGACGAATTCGTCAACAACTCGGTTGATCGAATAGAAAATCGAGACAATAGGGGGATTCCCCTAAAGAAAACTACACGAAAGCCTTATAGACCAAAGGCAGTGACCGGAGGAAAATTCCAATTAGAAACCGGCCAAACCGGGCCGGTCCAAGGGGACGGTCCCTCGGCGGTTTCCCCCCGCCGCCGAGGGACCGCCCCGATAATAGCTACCGCCCGTTGAGCCACCGGGAACTTCCTCCTTGAGCGTGAAGGGGCGGGGCTTCAGCCCCGCCGTTAATTTGAATAGAAGCCGCTGAGGGCAAAGTTTTCCATCCACCGCACTCGATTGAAACGCAAGCATCCCCTTTGTCATTCCGAGCGCAGCCGAGGAATCTGCAGTTTTGCCCTTATGGCAGCTAAACCCAACTCAAGCCACAAGCCTCCCCTTTTGTCATTCCGAGCGAAGCCGAGGAATCTGCAGTTTTCCTAATCACCCACAGAATTGTCATCCCGAGAGCCTGTGACTTTTGGGCGTGAAGGGGCGGGGCCTTCAGCGCGTACGTTAATCCAACAAAATCAACTGGGCTTTGAAAGCCCCGCCCCTTCAACTTAACCTCGATCCGTCTCTTTCATGGAAAAGCAGCTTTCGCC
>JBARKD010000931.1:0-8459 GCA_049800615.1 Acidobacteriaceae bacterium
GCGAGCGATGGGCGAACCGTAGTTTCGAGACCGAACCTGCGCAGCGTTGGCTGCGCGCAATGATGACCCGAACGTACAGCAATTCCTTCGCGGTTCAGCGCCGCGCCTACTTCCTGAGTCTGGAAACCTTCCAGCACAAACGAAAGCACACCGGCTTTTTCCTTCGCGGTGCCAATGATGCGCAGCCCCGGAACGCGCAACATGGCCTGCGTGGCGTACACCAACAGCTCGTGTTCATAACGAGCCACGTTGGGCATCCCGATATGATCGAGATAATCGATGGCCGCGCCCAGCCCCACCGCGTCGGCAATGTTGCCGGTGCCGGCTTCGAAACGTCCCGGGGGAGGCTGATAGGTCGTCTTTTCGAAGGTGACGTCCACGATCATATTTCCGCCACCTTGCCAGGGCGGCGTCTCCGCCAGCACTTCCGGCTTGCCATAGAGCACGCCAATTCCGGTAGGCGCAAACACTTTGTGGCCGGAAAAGACGTAGAAATCGCAATCCAGAGATTGCACGTCGATCGGCATGTGGGACACGGCCTGTGCCCCGTCCAGAAGCACGCGGGCGCCATAACGGTGGGCCATTTGCACCATCTGGTGCGCCGGCGTGACCGTGCCCAGCGCATTCGAAACCTGGGTAAACGAGACCAGCCGCGTCTTTTCCGTAAGCAGCTTTTCGTATTCATCGAGAAGGATCTGCCCATCATTGTCGACCGGCGCGACCCGCAGGCATGCCCCGTTCTCCGCGCACAGCATCTGCCAGGGAACAATATTGGCGTGGTGCTCGATCCAGCTGATGACGATTTCGTCGCCCTTCTGGATGTGGCGGCGGCCCCAGGCCTGCGCCACCAGGTTGATGGCTTCGGTCGCGCCGCGCACGAATACAATTTCCTTGGTTGAGGATGCGTTGAGAAAATGCGCTACTTTACTGCGCGCATCCTCATACGCATCCGTGGCCCGCGCCGCCAGCTCGTGCGCCGCGCGGTGAATGTTGGAGTTCTCATGCTCGTAAAAATACTTGAGACGATCGATCACGCTTTGCGGTTTCTGCGTGGTCGCCGCGTTGTCCAGCCAAACCAGTGGATGACCGTTGACCTCTTCGTGCAGGATAGGGAAATCCCGCCGCACGGACCCGATATCGAATTGCTGCCGCGGAAGCTTGAGGTCCGGGCCTCCCGCGGGCTGCGCTCCGGCAAGCCTACCGGCTGCCATGCTCTCCGCGTTGCCCTTCTCGAGTGGCCGCTCCAGCGAGCCCGCTTGATCCACGAAATAAAACGATAAAGCCTGCTGTAAAGCAGCCTCTGCTTCTTCTTGGTTGCGCAGCGGCGGCAGCGGGGCAAGCTGCGGTACGCCGGCAAACCCCTGAAACAGCGAAGGGTCCAATCCCGCCGTGGGCATTGAGCCGGGAACGGCGGAAGGAATCTGGCGGCTGAACGAAGATGCGGGGGCTCCCGCGATGCCCGGCAAATCATATGGCTGCGAGCTTCCCTTGGCCTGCGGAGCCGCTATTGCACCGGCTGACGGAGCTGCCATGGGAAGGTCATGGCCGGATCCCTCAAGTCCACCGGCATGCTGCAAAAAATAAAACGGAGAGGTGGCCGTTAATACCGCTCTCGCTTCGTCCTCTGTCCGCAGCGGCGCGAATGCCGGGAGCGAGGGCATCCCCGCTTCAAAGGAAGGAAAAGACGCCCCGAACTCGGGCATCGGCATGGCAAACGGAGACACCGAAACCGGTGTCGCAGCACTACGTGGGTCCGGCTGCACGGTGCTGCTCTCCGCAACCGGCCCGGATAACGGAAGTGACAGAGCAGCCGCCGGACCGATGACGAAGGGCGCAGTCTCCGTCACGCCCATCGAAAGCCCGGAGATCCCGGGGGCAACAGGAACCCCGCCCGCCGATGGAATTGCCGGCACCGCAGGCATCGGCATTCCAGCTTCCGGCAGGCGCGTCGTGAACAGTGGTGTTACATCCCGGCCATCAGGCTTGTCCGGAACAATCGAAGTAGCAAAACCCTGTTCTGGTTGCGCGCGGAAAAACTCGTTGGCTAGACGGCTCAGCAGAGCGATATCCGGCAGCCCAGCCATGCCCGGCATTCCCCCTGGCGGAATTGCTCCCGGGGCATGCTCCGCGAAATCGCCGGACCGATCCTGATCACTTGTACTCATGGTATTGTCCGACCTCTACATTCTCGAGCACGCCCAGCGCATCTTCGACGAGAACCGCTGCGGAACAATACAGAGACACCAGGTAGGAAGCGATCGAGTTGCGGTCAATACCCATAAAACGGATGGAAAGTCCGGGCGTTTGTTCTCCCGGCAGGCCGGGTTGAAATAAGCCCACTACACCCTGCTTCCTCTCGCCGGTACGCAACAGAAGAATGTTTGTCTTTCCTCCCCCATCAATATTCAGTTTGTCGGTCGGAATCAGGGGCACGCCGCGCCAAGTCACAAAGGGCGAACCGAAAATTGTGGCCGTCGGTGGAGGAACACCGCGATAGGTACATTCTCGTCCAAAGGCGGAAATCGCCCGCGGATGCGCCAGGAAGAATGCAGGCTCTTTCCAGATACGCGAAAGCAGCTCGTCCATGTCGTCGGGAGTCGGCCCCCCTCCCCGCGGAGCAAGCTTGAACCCAGGATCCACATTGTTCAACAGCCCGTAATCCGCGTTGTTGATCAGCTCAGATTCCTGGCGTTCTTTCACCTTCTCGACCGTCAGCCGCAGCTGCTCGCGAATCTGATCGTGGGGATGGCTGAACAGATCGGACACGCGGGTGTGCACATCGACCGTGGTCGAGATCGCGCTAAGCGTGTATTCGCGCGGAGTATCCGCATAATCGACGAACGTTTCCGGCAACGTCCGCTCGTCCCGCGATCCGCAAAGAACCTCGATGTCCTGATCGTTTTTGACCTTGTTGACACGATAGGTACCGGACTCTACCGGAACCCAGCTCAGCAGCTGGACCAGCCAGCGCGGCGTGATCGCCGTCATCTGAGGCGGGGTTTTTGTTGTATTTGCTAACTGCCTTGCTGCTCCATCACGAAGTGCCATGTCGACGGTTCCTTCCTCACTTGCAACACGGGCATCATAGCTGCGTTGGCCGTCGCCCTGGAATCACGAAAATATGAATATTCCGCGCATTTGCGTAACAAACAAGAAGTCAGCAGCAGGTTTGACCTTAAAACGTAAAGACAACCAACCTGTTCTCGGGTTAGGCTGTTGAAAAGCGCACTGGAGGCGCCGGCCATTGACCGCCTTGACGCATGCTTCTCTCGACGATATCGATTGCGACATCCTGGCCGAACTGCAGACCAACGCGCGAATTCCCTTCGCAGAGCTCGGACGCAGAGTCGGCCTGTCCACACCCGCCGTCATTGAGCGAGTCCACCGGCTGGAAGAAAGCCAGGTTATTCTCGGTTACCGCACTTCCGTTGACCCGTCCAAGGTGGGCTTGCCGGTGCGGGCGTTCGTCCACGTTACGGTGGCGGGAGACAAACTGGCCAAATTTGCCTCCGTAGTGCGCAACCTGCCCGAAGTTCTCGAATGCCATCGCGTCACTGGAGCAGAATCCTTTATCGTGCAGGTTGCGGTTCGCGATGTCGGACACATGCAGGAAGTGATCGATTCCATGATGCCCTATGTTTCCACCAACACTTCGATGGTCCTTGCTTCCCCGGTACCCTGGAATAGTGTCCTGCCGGCTGTGCGCTACGGTAAGAAGGCACGGCCTCGCAAATCCGGCGCCTCATAGCTGTCGCCGAGGGCACTACAACTAAGGTGGGGTGGCTATAGCTCAAACGAAACCTTACCAACGGTGACCCACTTTGTTACACCAGTAACCATGGTCAGCAAGGAGCATTCATTTGAACTTCACTACGATTGCCATTGGGTCAGCGGCCCTTTTTTTAATTGCCGCCACTGTCGCTCAGACCGCGCCGCGAACCGCCCGGCGCAAAGGTAACCCTCCGTCGCGGATGGACCAGGACGTCAAATCGGCCACTTAAGCGCGAAAAACCCCCGCGACTCTCAACCCACTCGGCTATTTGCGCAGCGCCCGATACAGATCCGTAAAAATCGGCGGAGTGAGCGCACGGATGGCTTTTTTCAGCCGGATCATCGATTTGATGCTATTCACTCCCGGGCGTTCTCGAAATGACACCTCATGCCGTTGTGTCAGTTCAGGATCTTCTTCGGGACGGCCATTCGAATAGTAATAAGTGGCGATGGATTTTCGGTTCCGGTCCGGTGGGCATGCCAAAGGCTCCGGATGTCCATGGAATGACACGCTGGTTGTGCTGAAGATCGCGCAGCGGTTGAAGACCGGCAGAATCTTCCTTTCCGCGTGGGTCACTTTCTTATCCCACAATTCGAAGTGGCCGCCGTACTCCTCTTTCCAGTCCTTGTTCAGGTAAATCAAAACGTTGATGCGCCGGTCGAGGCGCAGCCCCTTGTGGTAGCTGAAATCGGCATGCACTTCCAACAGTCCGCCGGGGCGTATCTGATGCAAACCTCCTCCGGTGTAATTCGGATCCGGCAACACGCAGGAGATGCCGGTCAGGTTCTCCAGAAACTTGAGCATGGGCCGGCTGTTTAAAAAGTAAAGCACGTCACGGATCGAAGACGGCAATTTCTCAACCGCATCGAACGCCAGCTTCTTGCGCTGGTTCACGTCCCGATACGCGTGCCAGTCCACTTCCTTCGGCTCCGGGAAATCACGCAGCGCCGCCTCGGCCACTTCGATGGGCAGGAAGTCGTCAAAGTAAATGTGAGGATAAGGCGTATTGGCCTGGTATTCCTGTGCCGTGTCTTTGGCCAGATTTTCCAGCTTGGCGGCAAATGAGTCGCTTAGCAGTTCGTTCATCACCCGGAAATCGGTAGGGGCTTCCACTTGGGGCATGCTCGACTCCATAGACGCGGCTTTGCCTGCTGGGGTGGCAAAAATGATCCTTCAAACCATTATGCATCCGTAGTTGGTAAACTATGGGTGAGGAATATATGGCGCAATTGGTACGCAGGCAATCGGTAACCGTCAAGATCGGAAACGTGCGCGTGGGCTCTTCCGCGCCGGTGGTGGTGCAGTCTATGACAAATACCGATACCGCCGACGTGGCGGGCACGATTCAGCAGGTTGCCGCTCTGGCTAATGCAGGGTCGGAGCTGGTTCGAGTTACGGTCAATAATGATGCCGCGGCAAAGGCTGTGCCGGCAATCGTCGACGGCCTGGCGAAGCTGGACATCCATGTTCCTATCGTTGGCGACTTTCATTACAACGGCCACCTTCTTCTGACGAAGTACCCTCAGTGTGCGCGCGCATTAGCGAAGTACCGTATCAATCCGGGGAATGTCTCCATCGGCCGCAAGGACGATGACAACTTCCGCACCATGATCGAGTGCGCCGTCGAAAACAATAAACCGGTTCGCATCGGCGTCAACTGGGGCTCGCTGGATCAGGCTCTCCTGACCCGGATGATGGACGAGAATTCCAGGCGCGCCCAGCCTGCCGACGCGCGGGACGTGATGATCGAAGCTATGCTGGTCAGCGCACTCGAGTCCGCGGGTGCCGCGGAGCGATACGGGCTGGGCCACGACCAGATTATTCTTAGCGCCAAGGTGAGCGGTGTCCGCGACCTGATTGAAGTCTATGAGTTGCTGGCGGCGCGTTGCGATTACCCTCTCCACCTCGGCCTCACCGAAGCCGGCATGAGCATGAAAGGCATTGTCGCCTCCACGGCCGGGCTGGCCCCTTTGTTGCTCAAAGGGATTGGGGACACCATCCGCGTTTCCCTGACACCGAAACCAGGAGGAGACCGCACCGAGGAAGTGCAGGTGGCACAGCAGATCCTGCAGTCCTTGAGCATTCGCAGCTTTGCTCCGCAGGTGACTGCATGTCCTGGATGTGGGCGCACCAGTAGCACTTATTTTCAGGAATTGACCCAGGACATTCAGGCCTACGTGCGCGATAGCATGCCCCTATGGCGCGAGCGTTATCCCGGGGTAGAGGAAATGAAGCTGGCAGTCATGGGTTGTGTCGTGAACGGCCCGGGCGAGTCGAAGCATGCCAACATCGGCATTTCACTCCCCGGCACTTTCGAAGAGCCCAAAGCGCCGGTTTACGTCGACGGACGTCTGATGACGACTCTTCGCGGCGACGGCATCGTCGATGAATTCAAAAAGATCCTCGATGAATATGTGGACACGCGTTATGGCAGCGGCTCTCGCGAAGAGCAGTTGATCGAAGTCCGCTAGCCGTTGACTTGCAGGCCGCCCATCCCTGTTCATTCCCTATCTGCTTGCCAAGGGCACGTCATTGCCTGGGAATGGAAGGTCTGGCGTGTGGAAAGTGGCTTGTTCCAGTAAGCTAGGCCTACATATGCATGGTGCAGGCCTGCAGCCGGCGATGGCCAGGAAACCCCGCAGTCAAGATGGCGCCCTGAATGACGGCGGCCGGCTTCGGCGGGTAGTGATCGGTTTGATCGCAATTGGGGCCGTTTGGGCCACCGGCTGCCACAAGCAGAGCGCGTCTGCGCCTTCCGTGGCGTTCACGGAGGTCCCCCCGGCAGCGCAAGGCGGGCGGGAGCGAGTCGATACGATTGCGGGAACGGTCTCCGGCGGGCAGGCAGGCCAGCAGATTGTGGTGTATGCACGAAGCGGACCATGGTGGGTGCAGCCGTGGCCAGACAAGCCGTTTATTTCCATCAAGCCAGACTCGACGTGGAGCACCCCCACCCACCTGGGGTTTGAGTATGCGGCCCTCCTGGTTGAGCCGGGATATCATCCACCGCCTACGCTCGATACCGCCCCCGCGGTCGGCGGCCATATCCTCGCTGTCGCCACCGCCAATGGTTCAGGGACGGTTCAATTGGCGCCGACCAAACCGCTGAAATTCAGCGGCTACGACTGGCGGGTAAGGACGATCGCCTCCGACCGCGGGGGGTTGAACAATCTTTATGATCCCGATAACGCATGGACAGATGCAAGCGGCGCGCTTCACCTCGACATGAAAAAGCGCGATGGGCGCTGGACCTGTGCGGAGGTGGTGATGAATCAAAGCCTGGGATACGGAACTTACATCACCGTGGTGCGGGATACCTCACATTTGGAGCCGGCTGCCGTCCTCAGCCTGACCACGTTCGATGATTGGGGCGGCGAAGAGCACTTTCGGGAGATGGATGTCGAGATGAGCCGCTGGGGTGATCCCACAACCAAAACCAATGCCCAATTCGCCGTTCAACCGTTCTACATTCCCGGCGACCTCACGAAATTTGCTGCACCGGCCGGGACACTTACCGATGTGCTGCGCTGGGAGCCGGGAAAGGCAACGTTCAAGACTGTCCGAGGTTCTTCTGACAGCCCCGGCGCGCCTGTGATCGCGGAACACGTCTTCACCTCGCGTGTACCAACGCCGGGCAAGGAAACCTTTCAGTTCCTCTTTTATGTTGTTGCTTCGGAACATAGCCCGCTTGAGCATGAGAACGAAGTCGTAATCGACAAATTCGCATATCTCCCATAATGGATGCATGACGAGGCGCAGCCATTTTCTGATAGCCGTGCTCTGGTTTGCGCCGATCGTCCCTTGGTTTTCCGCCCATGCGATCGATCCCAGCCGAACCATTGGGCAGTACGTACGCGAGCGCTGGTCCGCCGATCAGGGGTTTCCGGCCGGAACTGTTACCGCGCTGGCGCAGAGCAAAGACGGTTTTCTCTGGATTGGGACGGACAAGGGCCTGATTCGCTTCGACGGATCAAGCTTTCGTAGTTTTCCGCAGGCAAGCCCTACCACGGTTCCCATCGGCGCGGTGCAGGCATTGATGGTGGATGCAAACGGCTACCTGTGGGTGATTTTGCAGAACACCCAGGTCATGCGGTATTACGACGGACGCTTTGAGGCTGGCCACGACGAAACGGGGTTTGGCATCACTTCCATCGCTAACCGGAGGGACGGGACCGTCCTGCTGTCTTCGCTCGAACTGGGAACACTGCAATATAGCGCTGACCAATATCAACCTCTAACCTCTTCCGAGCCGCAGGAGAAGGCTGACGAAATGTCCAGCCGTCTCAGCTCCGCCATGGGAGTGGCGCCTCATCGTTTTGCCGAGGCTGACTCGCCCGTCATCTCGATGGCGGAGACTTCGGATGGTCGTATTTGGCTCGGCACCCGGGACAAAGGGCTCTTCTATCTGAGTCAGGGAAAGGTGATGGGCAGCGGAATCAAACTGCCCAGCCAAAAGGTGAACTGTCTGCTCGCCGTCGGCGATCGCGGTCTGTGGATCGGCACCGATAACGGCATGATGCGCCAGGAGGGAGACAGGCTCATGACGGTTCCCCCTTCTCTGCGGCACACGCCGATTCTGAGCATGATCCGCGATCGCGATGGCAACCTGTGGGTAGGTACAGCTACGGGGCTCGCTCGCGTCCATTATTCTGACCCTCTCCTTGCCACTGGCGTCGCTGACGGTGTTTCC
>JBARKD010000932.1:0-11622 GCA_049800615.1 Acidobacteriaceae bacterium
GCGCTCGAACAGCTCGAGAAGGCTTTTGGTGATTTCCCGAACCTTCCCGCGGTCATTGCAAATTCACCAAAACTCATCAACTCTCTCGTTGGCCTGTTTGGGCAGGTGCATAGCCCGGGGCTTAGCGAGGCGGAAAATCAGATTGTTCTGCTGACAGACGCAGTCACGAACTCCAGCGCGTATGCGGTGGCGTTCCACACCGCGCTGGCTCTCCAACAGGGAGTCAGTTCTGAAGACACGACGGCAATTCGTGAACGGCGCTTACCCACGGACAAGCGATTTGCGGCGCTTTCCGCACTGGCAAAGACGCTGATCGAGAAACGCGGGCACGTGAGCGATCAAGAACTCGATGCATTTCTCTCTGCCGGCTTCACGAAGGAACAGGTCCTGGAAGTCGTCACCATCGTGGCAGCTTCGACGATCACAAACTACACAGGAACCATCGCCAATCCGCCGCTGGATGAAACTTTTCGGCAGTACGCCTGGCAGAGTTAAGCGCGGAGAATGAAAGCCGCCTGTCGGCCGCTCATGCCGCTTTGTTCGATCTCGTTGCTGAAGGGGGGAGATCGTGATGGGAACGCAGTCTACCTTACCAGTTCCTCAACTCGGCGAATTGCTGCGCTACTGGAGGCAGGAGCGCGGCAAGAGCCAGCTCGATCTCTCGATGGACACCGGCATCTCGCAACGCCATCTGAGCTTTGTCGAAAGCGGACGAAGCTCTCCCAGCCGGGATTTCATTTCCGTTGTTTCCGACGCATTGAATATTCCGCTCCGCGAGCGGAACGCTCTACTATTGGCGTCTGGATTCGCGCCTCAGTACAGTGAGCAAAGCATAGATGCGGGGCAAATGGCAGTGGTGACGCGAGCGATCGACCGCATGTTGGAGCAGCATGAGCCGCATCCGGCGCTGGTGCTCGACAGGTATTGGAATGTGATTCGGACCAATGCGGCTGCGACGCGATTCTTCGGATCATTCGTGGAGCTGGAGAAGAGGCCAAAGCCGCGCAATCTTCTCGACCTGATGTTCGATCCGGCCGGGATGCGGCCATTCGTGGAGGAGTGGGAGAAGGTCGCAGCCGGTCTGCTGCAAAGGGTTCGGCGGGAAGCGGTGGGACAGGTAGTGGATGCGAAACTCCAGGAGCTGCTGAAGCGGCTGCGGAAGTATCCCGGGGTTCCAGAGCTGAAGCCATCTCTCTCCCCACAAAGTCCAGTACTATCTATGGTTTTTTTGAAAGGGAAACAGCGCTTCTCGTACTTTTCATTGATAACAACCGTCGGCACGCCCCAGTGCATCACGGCGCAGGAACTTCGCGTGGAATGCATGTTCCCGACTGTTGTTGAGGGGGGATCCGCATCATGAGCGTTCCATTATTTGTGAGTGAGCGACCAAAGCCCGAGCTGACAAAGCAGCCGCTATCTGTGGGCTGCCTGATCTTCGAGCGGATGGATCAGATTGACTTTACGGGACCGTTTGAAGTTCTCTCACGCATGCCGGATACATCGATCCAGATCATCGGGAAAGAAGTTGCGCCCGTTCGCGACGTGCAGGGGCTTCGGCTCACTCCGGATCTGAGGATGGCGGACGCAGAGCTCTTTGATGTTCTGGTCGTGCCCGGCGGTTATGGGCAGCAGGCACTCATGCGCGACGAAGAAGTGCTTGAGCTGATCCGCAGGCACGTTCAGAAGGAAAAGCTTCTCTTTTCAGTCTGCACCGGCGCTCTGCTGTGTGGTGCGGCTGGTGTGCTCGCAGGAAGACAGGTGACGACACACTGGTCTGCACGACACTTGATGCCTCACTATGGCGCGGATATTGTGGGTGCAAGGGTCGCGGTGGACGGCAACATCATCAGCGCGGCCGGCGTGACAGCCGGGCTGGATGCGGCGCTGGCGCTGGTCTCTCTCTTGCGAGGAGAAGCGGCTGCTCAGGAGATCCAGCTCGCCATCGAGTATGCGCCGAACCCGATATTTCACAGCGGCACTCCCGAGAGTGCGCCGCCGGAGGTGCTCGAGAGCTTTCAGAGAAAGTACGAACCGATAGGGGCCGCAAGGGAGTTGGAAGCAATCCGCTAGGCGGCAGTCGATTCGCGCTCGCCTTCCCGCTGAGAGCTGAGAATGCTATTCGCAACATAATGAATCGTCCGTATCGCGGAATAAAGCAGCGCCCGGTGTGTTTTACCAACTGAATGATGGGAGCTTTCCTGCATGCCATCGCGTGAACACCGTGTTTGCAACGGAGATGCCTGAATCATGGAAACTTCATTTGTACTAATCGTTCTATTGTTCGCTGCACTTACCTCCCAAAGGAGCAAGTATGGCAATCGCAGTTGTTAAAGATGATATGAATGTCTCGTTAGGCCCCTTCTCCACTGCGCAGCAGCTTTCCTCCGCGCTCAACAGAAATGAGCTAAGCGCTGAGGAATTGTTGATGGCGACCGTCGAGCGAATCGAAGCAGTCAACCCCACCGTCAACGCCATCGTCGCGATGGACGTGGATGCCGCCCGGAAGGCGGCAAGGGAAAGCGATGAGAGGCGCGCGGCACATGCCGTCCGCGGGCCGCTCGACGGCATACCGATGACCGTGAAGGACAGCATCGCTGTCGAGGGATTTCCGGCCACGTCAGGCTTTCCTCCCCTGGCAAATTTTCGCCCGAACTCCGACGCGCCGAGCGTGTCGCGATTGAGACGTGCAGGGGTCACGTTCGTTGGCAAATCCAATTTGTCCACGATGGCCAGCGACTTCCAGTGCGACAATCCGCTTTTCGGTACTACGCGCAACCCTTGGAACCTGGAGATGACGTCCGGAGGTTCTTCGGGAGGCGCGGCAGCGGCCTTGGCTGCAGGCATGATACCGCTGGAGTTCGGTAGTGATATCGGCGGCTCGGTTCGCCAACCGGCTCATTTCTGCGGCATATACGCACATAAGCCGACGTTCGAAATCTATCCGCAACTGGGCCACGTTCCGCCGCCGCCGGGGGTCATGAGCATAGCCGACATGGGAGTGCTCGGACCGATGGCCAGGTGCGCCCAGGATTTAAACCTGGCGCTGGAAGCTCTCCTCCTCGAGGAAGAAAGCACAGGCCGCGGGAGATGGATACCTGGAATACCACCTCCCCGCTTCGCACGTCTTTCAGCAGCCCGCATCGCAGTCTGGTCGAGCGATGATGCGTTCCCGGTAGATCGCGCTACTGCCGATATGATGGAAACGGTAGCCGCGCGTCTCGAAAAGGCGGGTGCTGCTGTAGATCGACACGCTCGACCGTTCTCGCATCTGACCGAAGTCGCCGACGCCTACTTTCAGCTTCTCATGCCCCTGCTGCTAGGCAGTTACACACCGAACGAATTGGAAGCCATGTTGGAGCGTAGCCCCAATGCAAAGTTTGTGAAACTGATCCACGCCGGCGCGCGTCAGACTTCCGCGTCGATGGCGAAGGCGAAGGAAGTTCAAGCGAAGGCAATCTCCTCTTGGCGTTCCTTTTTTGAGCGATTCGACGCTTTAATCTGTCCCGTAGCACCCCACGCCGCGTTCCAGCACAATCTTTCGCTTCCATCCGTAGAGCGCGAGTTGGTGGTCCAGGAGCGCCGCTACCCTTATTGGGATCATGTTGTCTGGTGCGGGGCATTGGCAAATTTTGCTTATCTTCCGGCGACCGCCAGACCAATCACCTTCACCTCCGCCGGACTACCGATGGGAATCCAAATCGTAGGCCCATATCTGGAAGACCGAACACCGATCCACGCGGCCCTGTTGATGGACGATCTATTCGGAGGCTTCGTACGACCTCCACAATTTGAGGAAAACAAATATGGGTGAACTTAAAACTCTCATTGAATACACTTGCCGGCTGCAACTAAGGAGGGGCGCCGTTCCCTCGAACGCGTGGATCGCTGTGGGTACCAAGACTCGTCCAGTCGCCGCGGGGCTACGGAGAAATGACAATAGCCATACTCACCCAGGAGAAGTGAATGAGCGACTTCCTCAAGGTTCTTAATGAGCGAACGTCAGTGGAACACTTTGACTCCGCAACACCGATTTCAGTTCACGAAATCAAGGAATTGATTTCAGAAGCATGTCAGGCTCCTTCGTCATTCAATATCCAGCACTGGCGCTTCATTGCGGTGACAGATGAACGAATAAGAGAAAGACTGAAGGGAACCACAATTGCGCCCAATCAGGAGCGGGTCGCCACCGCTCCCCTTATCTTCTTAATTCTTGGTGACCTGAACGGGCACAAGAGGCTGGAAGGCATTCTAGACGAGACTGTGCATGCGGGCCTTCTTCCCCGAGAAGTCGCAGATGTGTGGTTGACGATGGCAAACGGCATGTACGGTTCCGATTCTCGCCTTGTCCGAGACGAAGCGATCCGATCTGCTTCGCTGGCGGCGATGACGCTTATGCTGGCCGCTGGGAACCGCGGCTACATCAGTTGTCCTATAGGTTTCAATCCTGTTGAGGTGACGGAGATCCTGAGCATCAGCGACCATTATGTACCCGTCATGATGCTCGCGGTCGGTCGTTCCGGTTCCGAAAATAATGCGCGCAGACCGCGGCTTCCCGTCGACCAGGTTCTCGCGTTCAACATCTCGCCGGAGTGAGGATTGGATTGGATTGAATTAGTTGTAGCACCTCGCGCTCCTCTTCGACTTACCATTCAAACAATGCGCACATTGGAACCTGCATGCTTCCCGCACATCGGAAGGCAATACACGTTCCACCGGTCTAATAGCGGTCCAATAAACGGCGCCATAAGGGCTCTCGTGGAACTAAGGAAGCTACCCGTTCCCTTTACGTCAGCTCGCCATCCTTTCATCGCGATAATCGCGTTCATATCAAATGAAAGATCAACGACGAGCGGTTCGATTCTCGTGCCAGATGGGGGTCCTTTCGAAGAGGTCTATCGAATGACCCTGCAATGCTATTACCGCACACATCTTCGAGGCTCGATCCAACGCATATGTGATAGACCCCGGTGACCCAAGGTGACAATGGTGTGAAGCTCCATCGTCTTTCGTGTTGATCGACTACAACTTGTCCGTCTATGAACGACTCATCTGCCGATTCGATCGTAATTGTCTGCAAGACCAGTGCCCAATCGAGTGGCTTTGTAAACATGAGTGCGAGAGCCTGTCGGCTACCCGTCATCGGAGTCAGAATCTTCCAGGACTCAACCGCGATGGGTTCACGAACAGGATCCACGACAAGGAAACGCTTACTAAAGCGTTCACGTAATGAGCGACCATATAAGTCGATCATCCCTGAACCAATTTCCAGAGTGTAGCCTTGACCCACCCTCAATGGTGGGCCCAATTCAACATTGGGACCTACCCAACGTTTGAGTCGCCCGGGATCCAGTAACACCGTCAGGTGTCGCATGGTTCTATCCCAGAGTTCAACAGGAGGCCGATAAAGAGCATCTTCCACCGGTCGTCCGTCAGAATCGAGGAGCGAGATCTCGTCCAACGCTCGTCCGCGTTGCATAGAGTTTGAAAAGCAAACATAGAATCGCAGCAAATTTTCAGGCAGGAGATCGCATGAAGGAAAAACATGGGTGACAGTCGTAAGCGCGGGTACTTTCTGCTCTGAAGGGATCAGGAACTCAAGATCGAACGGCTCAGTTGTGAGAGAAGCACCGAGCGGCCGGGGATCGAAAACCGCGCGATATTTGATATCTCGTTCAAACGGAAAGTACGGGATGAATTGCAATCCGCTTTCCAGCACCTGATAGCGGCCAGACACATCTGGGAGTTTCTCCCCATCCAGTACATCTGGTATGACGATTCTTACTCGAAGGATCGGCTGTAACAGAGAACCTGACTGTGCACATCTGTGCAGGAGCGAAACCAGATCCGGCTGGAGGTTATGAACACAAACGGATTCGGATCCGGGTTCACGCGGATCGGAGTCAAACAGCAACTTGGCTTGGCCATTCATACGGTATGCCAAAGACGACTTCAAGCCGGCAACATGTGGCCAACATAGTCGATCTCGTTGCGATGCTCCCGATAGTGGAACGGATCCGGTCCATTTGGCCAGTTCATTTCGGACATGCCATCTTTGCGTTCGAAGAAGTAAGGCAATGCCAGCGTACTGAGGTCCAAGCGATAGGTTGTCCGCGGGTGTCGCCAAACTATGATCGCCCATTTGGAGTTCAGAATCGCCATATGCTCGGCTTTGATTGGTAAGGCACGCTGCGTACGGCCCAAGCCACCCGGTCCGAAATCGATCTGGCCCCCGGTCGGCTCAGGCGGCGCCGAAGCTAATTCGGAGACAGCAATTTGCGAGGCGTTTCGGGTGTCGATCGTAACCAACAAATAATCTTTGGAGTCAGCAGGGCTGGTGAACGTAAGCATATCCAGCGGATTCGCACCGTAGCCCAACTCTCCAATCACGTCGCCGTGAACATGAGCACCATCTTTCAAGGTCGACAACGGGAAGCGCACCAGCGGTGTGCACCCATAGACCGCGAACAGATATGGCTCGCCATTCAATTCCCGGATGAGATGTCGTATGATCGGTGCGCGCGTCTCAAATTCGCCGTGGACTGGATGCCAGATCTCTACGGTACAGGTTGCAATGCTGGAATTGAAGGGATAAGGGATCCGGTGCAGTGTTGAGGCGAACCGCTGGTTCGTGATCCCCGACACAAAAATCTCACCATTGTAGTATTTGACATCCGTAATCGCATACATTCGCTGCTGATCAAACTCCAACATGGCCTTGGAATCGGGTTCGTTTGGTATTGACATTTCCGAGTGTGGAACGCTGTCGAGCTCCAGAACCTCCAACTTGCCGTGGTTAACCTTCACGATTGCGGGAATGGCGTCTATTCCTCGACCGCGTTCAACCGACAAGAAGACCTGCTGTGTCGGTTGATGAACCGCAATGTCATTGACAACGATCTTGTCGATAGTTGTCCCGAAGAGCGCCGCCAGCTTTTGATCCAGCCCCACCACCTGATCCCGGCCTTCGAAGTTGTGAAAATCGCCGAGTTCTACACCCGTCTGCGATGTCAGATCGGTCTCCCGGAGCGCAAAAGCATGGATCTTCGCGCCTGTGATGTCGCCCACGAATAGGACATTGCCAGGGCCAAACGTGAGCACACCTGACGACTGGAGTGGTCCGGAGACACCACCTTGTGCAGCAGGTGTTTCGGACGCAGCTGAGAGGCCGCCAGGGAGAGCGAGCCCAACAGCAGATGCAGCGGCAAATCGCAAGAGATCCCGCCTTGTGTGGCCATCAGATACTGATTGTTCACGCATACGATTGCTCCTTGGATTGGTTTGCTGCCCGGCTCGCGCTGGACTGTACCTTTCATGCGCCTTACATTTTGACCGTCTGGTCCACAGCACGAACCTGCTTGCTGTAGCTGGGCCACATCCGCCAAATCAGGCTCGAATGGGGTAATCCGGTTGTCGTCCGCATATTGCGAAGATCCATCGGCGACTTCGGAAGTCAGATTTCGACCTCACCACCATGAGGGTCGCTCTGGAACCTCCAGGTCCCGCCGGAGCGGAAACTCGAAGCTGTAGCGAAGGTGTCCTCCATGAATTGCATGTACGTCACTTTCCCACCATGCAGCTTGCAGTAGATGGCGAATGGAGTGGTGACCGTTCTGTGGAGTTTCGTGGACGTGTAGGTGAATCTGCCAAAGACAGCCACGTGTTCGTCTTCGCCGAAAACGGATTCCGGGGTGAACGTATCGACGCTCCAGTACTTAGAAACATCGTCGAAAGTTTTGCTAATGGCATCCACGCCATGGCCGGTTCCGCACCAAGGCATGATCTTATGAAGATCCGGGTTGCTATAGTTTAGCGAGACATACGTTACATCTTGTGCACAGAGGTCTCGAACCACTTTGGGGTTCCTGATGCCGTTCAATAGGGATTGAACGATCTCCTTAGGCTTCATTCCAGACTCCTTGGATCGTCGGTGCTTTCATATCGCATGGAACTCGGCTTGTTGAATATATGCCTTTCTGCAGTTGCCACACTAGGGGAACAAATGGAAGTGTATTTTCCAAATATGGGATAGTTCGTCTTTGTCTGGGGAGACCTTGTCATTGCAGTCCCCTAGGCATCAGAACCCCAAACCTCTGATCAAGAAGCGGCTTCGTTCAAGTTGGCTAGTGTTCTTAATGATTCCTGGAAAGGCGGGGGATCTCAGCTGTCGTCCACACGGTGCTCGAAACCATTGCCGAGCACCGCGGCCCGACTCTGATGGCGAAATGACTCGCCGAGGAGACTACAGTGTGACCACAATCCGGCCCGGGCGCACCGGGTGCTCTGCAAGTTCATGGGCACGGGAAATCTCCGAGAGCGGAATTCGTTCGCCTATCTCGAAACCTGGCCATCCGGCCTCAAGGGCAGCATTCAAATCACGCGCTGCGGACATCTTCGCCTCCACTGGAAAATCGTCGCTGCCTAGGAAAAATACCCGGATGTTCTTGAACACCATCTGCCAGAACGGAATTTTTGGCGTGGCATTATCAGTCGCATAAGTCGCGATGGACCCGCCCATCTTCAACAACTCCACATCGGCCTCGATGTTGGCCCCAAAGGCCACTTCGACAATATGGTCAATCCCATCCGGAGCGAGCGCTGTTACGCGCGCTTGAAATTCTTGATCGTTACGAAGCACTTCATGGGCGCCGGCATTCCTCGCTGTTTCTTCTTCCGAAGAGGACCGGACAGTCCCAATTACGTGCGCTCCGCCACGGCGGGCGAGTTGGACTGCGCAGAGACCTACGGATCCTCCCGCACCCTGCACCAATACGGTGTGTCCGTCTATGGGTCCCGCAACAAATACTGCGCGGTGGGCAGTAATGCCGGGGATGCCGAGACATGCTCCCTGTTCCGGCGTGACATTATCAGGTAGAGGAGCAGCTTTCTCTAACGGAACAACAGTAAATTCAGCGGCAGTACCAAACGGCCGATACGATTGTGCGCCGTAGCACCATACCGACCTTCCCACCCATTCAGGAGGAACACCATCGCCGACCTTGTCCACCCGGCCCGCTCCGTCACTGTGCGGAATGACGCGAGGGTATGCCATGCCAATTCCAAATGAGTCCTGGCGCTTCTTGATGTCGCCAGGATTGATGCCGGATGCGGCGATGCGAATGCGAACTTCGCCCGGACCTGGAATCGGATCCGGCATTTCGCCAACGACGAGAACCTCCCGAGCTGGCCCCTGTTTCTCGTACCAGGCTGCCCTCATTTCATCGCCTCGCTTTCCTGGAATCACAGCGTCCAAAGCCGGCTTTGTCTTCCTCCATCGTGCGATGGGCCTCCACCATTTCGTCCAGCTAAGGACTATAGGCTTTCCAGCTAGCCTCCAACTAGATGGATAAATAAAAATGTCTTTTCCAGATATGGGATAATCCAGGATCGGACGTGAACCCTAGGCCGGCAGCTTCGGAAAAAGCTGTGGCGCCATTTTGGCCGCGAATTCCTTAAACACTCGCACCACCCGAGGGATGTGGCGATAGCTCGCATGGACCATTGAAAGATCAAAGTTCCGAAATTTCCACCTCGGCATGATCTCCACCAGTCGGCCTTCGCGCAGTAGGTCTGGCTGCACTACCGGCGGAAGATCACCGATACCGGCGCCCGCAACCAGCGCCGTCGCGAGTCCAGCATAATCGTTCATCGAAAAATACGGCTGGAACATCAGCGTTTCTTTGTCTTTTCCGTTTGTATGAACGAAGGTCCAACGGCATTTCGGCTTCCAGAAGGAAAAGGCTAGCAGCTTGTGTTGGAGTAGATCGTGCGGATCCCTTGGTGCTTTGTGTTTCTTCAAATATGCAGGACTCGCGACTAGCTGATGCCGATACTTCAGGATCCTGCGGGCGACCAGGGAGGAATCTTCAAGATCTCCAACTCTGAAGGTCAGGTCGACGCCTTCGGCAACATGGTCGACGATTCGATCCGTGATGAAAATCTCAACGCGAACATCGGGATATGTCTCCTGAAACGCTCCTATGATCGGTGCCAGCAACGTGTCGGAGACGCTGGGCGGAGACGCCAGCCGCAGCGTGCCGGAGACATGCGACACGCGATCCGAAGCTGCATTGCCGACGGCATCACTGAGTTCAACCATGCGCCGCGCGTGTTCGAGAATCTCCGATCCAACGTCAGTCAGCCTCAATCTCCGCGTGGAACGTTCGATCAGACGCATCCCTAGTTGATCTTCTAGCTCGGCGATGCGGCGACTTACAGTCGAGGTGGGCATTTTAAGAATGCGGGCCGCACCTGAGAAGCTGTTTGCCTCGACAACGTATGCGAAGACCACGAGTGAATTCAGATCCGTCATGATCTACCCGAAGATGGGATTCCAAGTTGTAATCTTATCGGCTGGTGGATGGCCCCTGCGATCGCACACTGTGTTTATTTCCCAATCCCGAGGCCCGCACTGCGAAGGCCAAGATGGAGCTGTCGGCTATGACGGCAAATAGCGTTTGCGGTTTTTCTGGCGCCGGCTCAACATTTTGCTCAGTATGCGAGGCAAATTGCCCGATCATTTACGGCCAATAGGGCGGTTGATGGAACACAAGGGAGCCAGAGAGCATTTCGACCGGCGCGATCAATACACGACCATCGTACGGGCGAAACCATCCTAATTCGAGGAGACACAACGCTAATTTTCTCAATGATATCCGCTAATTCCAGACTACTTAGTGCGCTTGCTAGGCGGCCCTGAAAAGGCCCGGCGTCGGCGGTTCGATCCCGTCTCTGGCCACCATTTGGAATGATTAAGTTAGGTAAGATGACCTGGAGATTGCGGGTTGACAGCTAAGCGCCTCCAACCCGCCGCCTGCGCTCGACTGGGCGAGGCTCCGCTTTCATGGCGACGACCTGCGATTTGGCGGTGGTATCACCTAAAAGCAGCTTGCCTGCGTTTACGTAGTTCCGCGGCTGGGCGGAACCGTGCTGGGCTGCGACGTGGAGGTCACGCATGCGCCGTTGCAGCGGCGAGGTCTCATAAAGCGCAACGCCGCCGGCCAGGGTAAAGCAGGCATCGGCGACACGGATACACGCGGCAGCGATCCATATCGCGGCCTGTATACCCTGGGCGTTGAGAGCGTCATCTTTCAAGGTTCCGGCCAGCGCGTGGCGCCAATGGCCTGCAACCTGGGCATCGAGAAAAGCCTGCGCCGCACGCAGGTCGGCGGAGATGCGGCCAAGCTCGGCCTGAAATAGTTCCGAGTCGCGCAGAGGCGCAGGGGCACGAAGCTGCTGGCGGCCGGTATTGGCCAGCTCGATCAGGTCATGCAAGGCACCCTCGGCCATGCCCGTGGCCATGGCGCCATGAATCAGCGGCAGATATTGAGTCACTGCCTGGTAGAGAGGGCCGGGAAGATGCGACACGCCGGTGGCGACATCGAAGAAATTTGCGGCTGGAACGAGCTTGTCCCTGAGGGAGACGTGCTCGCTGCCAGTACCCTTGAGCCCGGCGACGTGCCAGGTGTCCTCGATCTGCCAGTCGCTCGCGGGCAGGGCAAAACCTCGGACCAGCGGCGGGCCGCCCTCGCCGGCCGGGCCGGGAAGCGGCCGTCCGGCCTGGGTCATGACAGCGAAGCCGGCGATCCAGTCAGCATGCTGGCAGCCGCTGGCGAAGGGCCAGCG
>JBARKD010000933.1:0-20145 GCA_049800615.1 Acidobacteriaceae bacterium
GGGCAAACTGCAGATCTCTCCACTTCGCTACGCTTCGGTCGAGATGACAATTCTGTGGGCAGGGGAAAGGTGTTTTTCCATGAAAAGGCGCACACGTGGCCGTGTCCGGCGCAGCGTGGCAGCAAACCCGGTTTCGCGGTCGAGACGACAATTCAGAGGAGTGAGAGATGACGGCTCTCCCACGAGACATCCCACTGCGCTGCGCCCGGCGCCTTCATTCTTTGGCATACGGGACCATCAGGGCGTCAGGCTGAATGGCTTTGCCGCCAAACAGCCCGGAAATCGCCAGGATCGTCACGAGATAGGGCAGCGCAGACAGCAACTGGGGCGGGATGTTCTCGCCGCCTAATTGCAAGGACAACTGCAGCGCATCGCAGGCGCCGAACGCTAACGCGGCGAGAGCTGCCTTCCATGGGTTCCATCGTCCAAAGATGACGATGCCGAGGGCGATAAACCCCTGGCCGGCGACAATCGATTCGCGAAACAACCCGACCTGGGCCAGAACAAGGTAGGCGCCGGCCGCGCCGGCGGTGGCTCCGCCGATCAGCACGCCGATATAGCGCATGCGCGCTACGGAGATGCCGGCGGCGTCCGCCGCATAGGGATTTTCTCCCGCGGCGCGCAACGCCAAGCCGAAGCTTGTGCGAAACAAAACGAAGTAGGCCAACCCTGCCAGCGCCACTGTCAGATAGAGCAGGATCGTCTGGCCAAACAACGCCGGCCCAACGAGGGGCAGATTGCTCAGCCACTTGATGTGCAGGGGGGTAAACATCGCTACACTTTGCGGCCCGGCAGATTCGCCAATCACCCGGCGGTACGCGGTGGCCGCAATGCCCAGCGCCAACACATTGAACACCAGCCCTACCACCACCTGGCTTGCGCGCACCGTCACGTACATCCAGGCCAGGAACAGGTTAAAGAAAATGCCGGTCAGGATTGCCGCCAGCAGGCTGATCCACACCATGCCGGTTACATATGCGGCAAGAAAGCCGGCCAGGGCGCCCAACAAAATGGTTCCTTCAATACCAACGTTGAGCACTCCGGAATTTTCCGCAAAGGTCTCTCCGAGCGCAGCCAGGAGTACTGGTCCGGCAAGGCGCACGCTGGCCGAAAGCCAGGTGCCGAAAAATGCCCACGTCAGAAGCCGGTGAGCGCTCACCTGAGGTTCACTCGATAACGCCGGAAAAGGTCGGAGGCCAGAACCATCAAAACCATCAGGCTTTGCAAGATAAAGGTGATGGACGAAGGAACGCCGGCTCTTCTCTGCATGGCATTTGCGCCTACCGTCATCCCGCCGTAGAGCACGGCCGCGGGGAGCACGGCAAGCGGGTTCAAACGGGCCAGCAACGCGACGATGATTCCTGTAAATCCGACGCCGCCGCTGATCCCGTCCATCAGCCGATGTTGTTCGCCCAGGATTTCCGCCGTGCCCGCCCATGCGCCGAGCCCTCCGGCGCAGAAGGCGGCTAACACAAGCCTGCGGCCAACATCGATCCCGGCAAAGCGGGCGGCGGAAGGGCTCAGCCCACTGACAATCAACTCATAGCCAAGAGCGGTTTTGTGCAACATCGCCCATACCAGAAGGGTCATCACCAGTGCCAGCAGAATTCCGGAATGGGCCCGCGTCCCGGGCAGAATGAAGGAGAGCCACGTTGCCCGTGGCAGAAGAGCGGTCTCAGGTATGCCGCCAGGCGCGCGCATGGGCCCGGATACGAGATACTGCACGAGCAGAATGGCGATGTAGTTGGTCATCAGCGAGATCAGCACTTCGTTGCCGCCGAACCTGGCGCGTACCAGCGCAACCAACCCGGCCCATGACGCACCGGCCGCAAAACTCAACAAAAAGGCTGCAGGGAGAAATGCCCAGGAGGGCAGGGAAGTAAACAGCGCCAGCCACGCGCTGGCCGCGGCGCCAATCACAAAGCATCCTTCAAAGCCCAGGTAGCCAAAGCCGGATCGCCAACTGACGATGGTGCCGAGCGCAATCAGGGTCAAGGGCGTGGTGCGCACCAAGGTGTAGCCGAACCCTCGCAAGCTGGCGAACGGCTCATGAAAGAGCGCAAAATACGCGCTCAGGGGGTTGGTTCGGTAGAGCGCGAAGAGCAGCGAGGTGACCAGCAGCGCTGCCAATACAGCAACCGCTATGGATGCGGCGATGGCCAGCGGCGACTCAGCCGGACTTACCCGGCGTTCGATCAGTTTCATGCTTCCTGGCTCAGCCCGGAAATCATGAGACCCAGCTTCTCTGCCGTGATGCCCGCCGAGTTCAAAATGCCTGCGATGCGTCCCTCGAACATCACAGCGATACGGTCGGACAGGTTCATGAGCTCTTCAAGCTCAGCGGAGATTAACAGGATTGCCTTGCCCCGTTCGCGTTCGCGAAGCAACTCGGCCCAGACGGACTCAATTGCGCCCACGTCGAGACCCCGGGTCGGTTGTTCGACCACCATCGCGGCCGCATCCCGCAGGATCTCACGGCCCAGGATCAGCTTTTGCAAATTGCCGCCCGACAGCTTTTTCGCCGCGACGTTGGGGTTTGCGGCGCGCACGCCGAATCGTGCCAGGAGCTTGCCGGCGTATTGATGGATGCTCAGCTGGTTGAGAAACAGCCCGCGGGTGCGTTGCCTTTGCGATCCGAGAATTGCATTTTCGGTTAAGGACATTTCCGGAACGGAGCCAACGTGCCGCCGGTCCGCGGGCACATAAGCGAGCCCAAGTTCGCGATGTTGCGCAACCGTCATCCGGGTTACGTCGTGATCGTTCAGGAACACGCTGCCACTCTCTATAGGGCGCAGGTGCATAATGGCTTCGGCCAGTTGGGACTGTCCGTTGCCATCCACCCCGGCGATACCGACAATTTCTCCGGCGCGCACCTCGAGGCTCACTCCACGGACCCTTTCGTGGCCCGCATTATCGTTGGCGTGGAGCCCTTCGACGCGCAAAACAGCGCGTCCCTGCTCGACGGGAACCCGCAGAACTCGAAGGTTCACGTCGCGGCCAACCATAAGGCGCGCCAGTTCCTGCTCGGAGGTGTTGCGAGTTTCGACCGCGCCGACGACGCGGCCGTCGCGCATCACGGTGACGCGATCGGCGAGCTCCAGGATTTCCTGCAGCTTATGGGTCACGATGACGATGGAGCGGCCCTGGGCGCGGAGACTGCGCAGCACGGCAAAAAGCTGATCCTTCTCAAGGGTTGTGAGGACGGCCGTGGGTTCGTCGAGGATCAGCAGCCGGGCGTCACGGTAGAGCAGCTTGAGAATCTCCACACGCTGTTGCACACCGATGGGCAGATCTTCGACTTTCGCTTGAGGATCGATGGCCAGATGGTGCTGGGCGCTGAGTGCACGCAGACGCTGCGCGGCCGCGCGCAGGTTGAACTCCCTCAGACCCAGCACAACGTTCTCAACTACCGAAAACCGGCGCACGAGCATGAATTCCTGGTGCACCATGCCGATGCCCAGGGCAATGGCATCCCTGGAGCTAGCGATTTCGACCTGCTCGCCATCCACCAGGATCGAGCCGGAATCCATTCGGTGAAAACCATACAGGATCTGCATCAGCGTGCTTTTGCCGGCGCCGTTTTCTCCGAGCAAGGCGTGGATCTCTCCCGCTTTTACGGTGAAATCCACATCGCTGTTGGCAACGACGCCGGGAAACCGCTTGACAATCCCTTTCATCGCGAACGCAGGCACACAAATCTCCTCGGGAGGGGAAGATTGTATCAGTGCTCGGGGGAACCGCAGGTCCCTCGGCTTCGCTCGGGATGACAAAGGGGAGGCTTGTGGCTTTGGGTTGGGTTTGGCTCCCATAAGGGCAAACTGCAGATCCCTCGGCTTCGCTCGGGATGACAATTCTGACTAGGGGCCGGAAATTGTAGCCTCAGCGGCTGAAGCCGGTCTTCTATTAAAATTGACGGCGGGGCTAAAGCCCCGCCCCTTCACGCCAAATTCGCGATTTTGTTGGCAGCGAGATCGCTCCACACCTTACGAAATTGAGCCCAAGCCTCAGCAGACACGAGCCGCGGATTGTGGTCCCCATTCGCACCGGCTTTCAAAAGCCAGATCCAGTCCACGCTGGGTCGCCACTCCGTGCCACCGGCGAAGCTTCCGTCAGCCACCGCGTGCGAAACAGTGCGAACCACACCTTCGAGATTCATCTCGAAACTGGTCGCCATGTTGTTCGGAGCCAGATAGGTCTGATCCGAATAGCAGCCGATCACCTTAACGTTGGCGGCGACCGCGCCCTGGATCGCTCCCAAACCAGTAACATCCGCCGCATGCCAAATCACATCCGCCCCATTGCCGATCAGAGTGGACGCAGCTTCGCGTCCCCTGGCGGCGTTGTCATAATCGCCTGTGACAATGCCGAGTCCATCAATCCCCTTTACGGTATTGCGCGCGCCGGCGATGAATGCCCGTCGCATCCTCTGCTGCTCGGCGTCGTCCTCGCCGCCCACAAAACCCACCGCCTGCTTCCGTTCCGATATCAATGCGGCCAAGGCTCCGGCTCCGTAAGCGGCGCCGTAATAACCCATGTTCATGAACATGATGTTGGGAGGGACCTTCTCCTGGGGCAGATAGCAGGTGGCAAAGAAGCGCTGTTTCGGATAGTCGGGAGCGATGTCCAGCAGCGTGTTACTGAATTCAAACCCGTGACCCAGGACCAGGTCGTAGCCATCATCGGAGTAGCCGCGCGCCACTTCCTGCATTTGCGCCAGGCTGATGTTCTCGTCGTAGGCGGTCTTGAATCCGGGCCCGAGCGATTTCAGTCCGTTGTAAGCAAGCTGGCCCCAGCCGCCGTCCGTGATCACTCCGGTCAGCAGCAACACCACGCTGGTTGGTTTCGCGGCGGCCGGTTTATGCTGCGCCCAGCCCTTCGCCGCCATGGCCGCCGTGGCGAGAAAGGCGCGACGGGAAAGCCGGCTCATTTGCTGTCTGCGATGAGAGCGCGCATGTGGGCGGGCAGAAAGGGCCGCACCAGAAATTGGTAGGCCGCGCCGCCCACACAACCACCGAGCAACGGACCTGCGATCGGAACCCACCAGTAGTTACCAGGCGAAGGAAATGCCGCTGGTCCCCAGCCGGCCAAAAAGCAAAAAATGCGCGGGCCCAAATCACGCGCCGGGTTGAGCGCCCAAGCTTCCAGATAGCCCATGGAAGCGCCAATCAAGGCGATGAGAAGGCCAATCATCAGCGCGCTGGAATTCGCCTGGGGAGCCATCTCGTTGTATTTCTCGGTAATGGCAAAGATGCCGAAGATCAAAAATGCGGTCAGGATAATCTCGTCGCCAAAGGCGTGCAGGGGCGTGACCGCCAAGCCAGGGTGAGTGAAAAAAACGCCGGCTGCACCGCCCGCCTGGCGCGTGAGCTGCGCACCGTGGTTGAAGTGATCGATGACCGGAACATACAGGAGGTAAACCACGACGGCTCCCAGCACCCCGCCCACCACTTGCGCCACCCAGTACGGAAGCACTTTGCTCCAGGAAAATTTGCGATAAAGGGCCAGGGCCAGGGTCACCGCGGGATTGGCATGCGTGCCGGAAATCGATCCGGTCGCATAGATCGCCATGGTCACAGCCAGGCCCCAGGAAATGCACACTCCCCAATAGGCGTTCAGGTAAGGGCTGGGATTGTAGAGCACGTACATGGCGGCGACGGAGTCTCCGAAGGCAATGATGATAAACACGGCCACGGTTTCGGCCAGCAACTCGCCAAAAAATTGTCTGTTCATGCGGTGCCCCTACGGTAGCAGGTATTTGGAGGCAAGATCCTGGAATTGGCGGAACTGTTCGTCAATCCAATCCTGTCCCCGATCGAGTTGATGAGCCATGATTTTGGCAACCGCCGGAGCCATCTCGATGGCCGCTTTGGCATTCAGGAACAAGGCGCGGGTGCGGCGAGACAGCACGTCGTCCAGGGTGCGCGCCATCTCTTCTCTGACGCCCCACACCACTTCGGCGGCTATGTAGGGCAGAGCCGGATGGAGCCGCTCGCCCAGGCGAGCATCGGCCGCGGCCATGGCCAGAATGGCGTCCGCATCTGCTCCGTAAACGCCCAGGCTGTTCAGCGAGTCCACGTCCTGCTTATACCCATGGATCCTCAGATCGTGCGTTCTGCTGGGTACATCCGCAAGTTCGCCGAGCGTGATGGCGTGGTCGACGCAGTCTTCGGCCATGTGGCGATAGGTGGTCCATTTCCCGCCCACGATGGTCAGCAGCCCGGAATTATCGATATGGATGGTGTGATCGCGGGACAAAGAAGAGGTCTTGGTCGCAGCGCTGCTCGCTTTGACCAACGGACGAATGCCGACATACACACTCAGGACATCGGCCCGTGTGGGGGGCCTGCTCAGATACAGCGAGGCGGTATCGAGAATGAATTGGATTTCTTCTTCGAGGGGGAGGGGGTTATAGGACGGTTCCTCGATGGGTGTATCGGTCGTGCCCACCACCGTGTGCTCATGCCAGGGAATGGCGAACAACACTCGGCCGTCACTGGTGTGGGGCACCATGATGGCAGTGTTGCCGCGCAGGAATTCCCGGGGAAAGACGAGATGGATGCCCTGGCTGGGAGCAATCATGCCCGGCGCTTCCGGCTCCGCCAGCCGGCGCACTTCGTCGGCGAAAATACCGGCCGCGTTCACCACCACGTGGGCGGCGATTTTCATTTTCTCGCCAGACTCGCCGTCGATGGCGATGACGCCGTCAGCGAAACCGTCGGCACCGCGGGTGATTTCGACCACGGAGCAATAGTTGATCAGGACTGCCCCATGATCGGCCGCGGTGGCGGCCAGTTGGATCAGTAGGCGGGTATCATCGAATTGCCCATCGTAGTAAATGACACCGCCACGGAGACCATTGGTCTGAATGGTGGGCAGTTGTTCCAGCGTCTCTTCGCGCGAGAGCAGGCGAGACTTGCCAAAGCCGAACTTACCGGCGAGAAGGTCATAGACCTTCATCCCGATGCCATAGAAGGGAGCTTCCCACCAGGAGTAGTTGGGCACGACGAAGCCCAGGTCATGGACCAGGTGGGGCGCGTTCTGGCGCAGAAGCCCGCGTTCTTTCAACGCTTCCATGACCAGCGAAATGTTGCCCTGCTCGAGGTAACGCACTCCTCCGTGAACCAGCTTGGTGCTGCGGCTGGAGGTCGCTGAACCGAAATCCATTCGCTCCAGGAGCAAAACGGCAAAGCCGCGGCTGGCGGCGTCGACGGCGACGCCCACGCCGGTGGCTCCGCCTCCGATTACGACGATGTCCCACGCAGTCGCGCGAGCCTTTACCCGATCCAGCATGGCCTGGCGATTCATCTACTCATCTCCCTGGTGCCAGTTCCTGGAGCGCTCGACTGCACGCTTCCACCGGTCGCGTCCGGCCGCGATCTTTGACTGGCCTGGATGCGGCTCGAAACGTGCGTCGGCTGCACGCAGTTTACGAATCTCCTCTGCGCTGCTCCAGAAGCCGATGGCGAGCCCGGCCAGATAGGCTGCGCCAAGAGCGGTGGTCTCATTGACCGCGGGCCGTATTACAGGCACGCCCAGCAAGTCGGCCTGGAACTGCATCAGCAGATCATCGACTGCCGCGCCGCCGTCGACCCGCAATTCGCGGAAGGGATACCTGGTTTCCGCATCCATGGCGTCGATCACATCCGCTACCTGGTAGGCGATGCTTTCCTCCGCGGCCCGGGCAATGTGGCCTGGCTTGGTTCCCCGGCGCAGCCCAATCATCAGGCCAGTTGCGTACGGATCCCAATACGGGGCGCCAAGACCTACAAACGCAGGCACCAGGACGACACCGTCAGAGTCTTCCACGCTCGCGGCCAATTGGTTCACCTCTGAGGAACGCCGTATCAACTGCAGGCTGTCGCGCAGCCACTGCACGACCGCGCCGCCAATGAAGATGCTGCCTTCGAGCGCATATTCGAGCTTCTTATCCAGGCTGCAAATGAGGGTGGTGATCAGGCGTTTTTCTGAGAGAACGAACTCGGAACCGATGTTCTGCAGCAGGAAGCAACCGGTGCCGTAGGTGTTCTTGGCGTCGCCTGGCCGAATACACAGTTGCCCGAAGAGCGCGGCTTGCTGATCTCCCGCGATGCCGGCAATCTCGGTGGCTTCAAGGCCGAGAGTCGTGGTCACCTGGCCGATCTTCTCGCTCGACCACGCCACTTCCGGCATCATGTTTTCAGGAATTTCGAAGAGCTTTAGCAGATCCGGATCCCAGCAGTCCGTAACGATGTTGTAAAGCATAGTCCGCGACGCATTGGTGCGATCCGTGATGTGCTTCTTCCCGCTGGTGAGATTCCAGATGAGCCAGCTGTCGACGGTTCCGAAGGCCAGCTTGCCTGCGTCTGCCCTTTGCCGCGCGCCATCGACGTTTTCCAGGATCCATGCGATTTTGGTGGCGGAAAAGTATGGGTCAATGAGCAAGCCGGTCTTCTTGCGAATGGTCTCCTCGATGCCGTCCGCCTTGATCCTGGCGCAACGTTCCGCGGTCCGCCGATCCTGCCACACAATTGCGTTGTAGACCGGCTTACCCGTTTCCCGGTCCCACACAATCGTCGTTTCACGCTGATTGGTAATACCCACTCCTGCCAGGTCTCTGGGACGTATTCCTGCCGTTCCCAAAGCCTCGACCACGGAGCTCATTTGCGAAGTAAGGATGTCGAAGGGGTCATGCTCTACCCAGCCACCCTGCGGGTAGATCTGCTTGAATTCCCGCTGCGCCTGGACGACGATGTTTCCGTCCCTGGCAAAAAGAATGGAACGAGAGCTGGTGGTTCCCTGATCCAGCGAGAGGATGTAGGACACAAGCGCTCCTTAATGCAGAGATCCTGCCATCGTGGCAAATGCCTGAAGCATATAGACTAGGCGGCTGATCGAGCAAGGCGGCGTTCTGACGTCAGTGTAGGAAATCCGGAGTTCGCTCGGGATGACAAATTTGTGGAACGAATTAACAACTCACACTAGCCGAAGGTGAAGGAATAGGCTTTGACGCCTGAATCCAGAAATTCTATGCGGAGAGTCCGGTCGTGGATCCTACCCTGCTGGCGAATGAGTTGATAGAGCCGATCGCCCGTAACCGTGCCGTTACCCTCCGCGTCTGTGTCCATGCCGTGATCCGCACCCGGAGCCTGGCCATCGAGAGTCACGCGAAAACGCACCGGCTTTGCGTCCGCACCAGGCCCCAGGACCAGGTGAAGGTCGCGGGCGTGGAAACGAAAGGAAATGCTGTCCTGCGCGGCCAGAGAGGTTGCAGACTGATCCTCGTCTTTCCAATTGCCGCCCAGCGCCCATTGGTTCAGATCGAGTTTCGCGGGCGTGGCGTACTGATGGGGAGTATCCCGATCGAATCCGCCCGTTGAGGCAAAGTTTTCGGCTCTGGCGAAACCAATATAGGTTTCAGGCGATTGAACCGCGCTCGTATCCGGCGCGGCTTCTGTACCAGCGGCTGCTACTTTTGTCAGCGCGGCAGGAGGCGGCGCGTGGTTCGCTTCCTCAAGCAGCGCGCGAATCCACTTTTCCGACTCGTCGTATTCTCCCTCGCCAAAGTGCTGGAAACGGATCTTCCCCGCGGCGTCAATGAAGTAATCCGCAGGCCAGTATTCGTTGTTGAAACTGCTCCAGATTTTGTAGTCATTGTCCATCGGCACCGGATATAGCACGCCAAGATCCTTCACCGCCTTGCGTACGTTTGCTTCATCTTTTTCAAATGGAAACTCAGGCGTGTGCACGCCGATAATGACCAGGCCGCTCCCTTTGTATTTTTCGTTCCACGCTTTGATATACGGCAGCGTACGCAGGCAGTTGATGCAGGAATATGTCCAGAAGTCGACGACAACGACTTTTCCCCGCAACGATTCCAGGGTGAGCGGGGGAGAGTTGATCCACGCCGTGGCGCCAGAGAAGCTGGGCGCCGTGGATTCCGAAATGTCGATGGTTTGATTGAGCACGACCCTCCTGGGCTGCGAAGGGTGGAACCGCTCGACGAGTCGCTGCTCCAGGCCGCCCGTGCTGGCCAGCGAGATCCGGGTGAGCACCCCTCGGTCAAGGCCCAGGGCAACGGCGGCAACGGCAGCCAGCACGGCTATACCAAGAGCACGGCGAATCCACTCCTCGACCCCCAGTCCACGCTTCATTGCGGCGAAGATCCTCCCGCCGGCAAACAAGGCGAGAGACAGAGACGTCGCCGCCCCCACCGCGTAGCTAAGCAACAAGAAGAGGGTCCGAGCGCTCGCGCCCCCGAGGGCGGCGCCGGTAAGGATGATTCCCAGAATTGGGCCGGCACAGGGCGCCCAGAGCAGTCCGGTGCCAATCCCCAAAAGAAAAGAATTCAAAGTTCCGGAGCTTGTGCCGGAATCCTGCGAAAGGCGATTGCCGAGCGCCACCAGCGGACGCGACAGGCGGTCGGCCAACGAAGAAAAGAGCAGAGTCAGGCCGAAGAGGGCAAAAAGCACGAGCGCGGCAATGCGGCCTGCCTGATTGGCGCGTACCGCCCAGCCGCCGCCCACAGATGCCAGGCTGGCTACTGCCGCGAAGGTGATCACCATTCCGGCGAGCAAGGGCAAACCACTTTTGCGGAAGGGCTGGTCAGAGCGCGCAAATACGAACGGCAGCACCGGCAGGATGCAGGGACTGAGAATGGTGAGCAGTCCGCCCAGATACGCTAGAAAGAGCAGCAGCATGTTCTTCTCATCAACACCCATCAGATTCTTCAAGGGCTGAAGAAGTTACGCGTATCATGCCTTTTTGGTTTCTTAGCGGAGAACCCAGGTCTATGAATCCACGCCCGAAAGTCATCGTCATCCTGCTCGCGCTCTTTGTTGCCGTCCACGGTCTTTACGCGCAGAGCCCGGCGGTCGCACCTTCTCATCCGACGAGCACGCCTTATACCGGGGATTTAAGCATCTTCGAGGAGCCCGGACGTGACAAGCGGCTGCAGATCGACCGGGTGATGGATCTGCTGCAAATCAAGCCAGGCAGCGTGGTCGCGGATATCGGCGCCGGGGGTGGATGGTTCAGCGTGCGCGCGGCTCGCCGCGTTGGCCCTAACGGCAAGGTCATTGCCGAGGAGATCAACGCGAAAGCCATCGGGTACATCAAGCAGCGCGCCTCGCGCGAGCAAATCAGCAATATTCAAACCGTTCTGGGCACTCCGGATGATCCCAAGCTCACGCCAAACTCCCTGGACGCTGCCTTGATGTTGAAGGTCTACCACGAAATCGCCCATCCCCCACTGGTTCTGGCCAGCTTGCGCGCGGCCCTCAAGCCGGGCGCGCGTTTCGGCATCATTGATCGCAACGGCAACGGTGCTGACCACGGTCTGAACGAATCCATTGTCCGAGCGGAAGTGGAAGGCGAGGGCTTTCGTCAGGTTGCGCGCTACGATTTCACCAAGGCCGACGGCCAGGATTATTTCCTCATCTTCGTGAAGCGCTAGCCGGAAGCGCCGGTCAGCGAGCGAAAAGCCCGCACGATATTTTCCGGCAAACTATCGCTGTTTTTTTTGCTGAGAAGCTCATGGCCCGCGGCCAGAACGGAGAGAATCCTGGTGCTCGCAGGAATGAGCCTGACCGCCGCCGCCAATTCATCGCTGGTCGCGAAGCCATCTCGCACTCCATGCACGAAGAGCGCGGGTGTTTCGAGGCGAGAGAAGTGCGCGGTGCGCAGCTCCTCAGGCCGCTGCGGCGGGTGCAGCGGGTAAGAGAGCAACAAAAGAGCCGCCGCGATGCCTGGTTCGTCCGCGGCCAGCATCGAAGCCTGCCTGCCTCCATACGAGTGGCCGCCCAGGAAAACGTGTGTCGGGGTCAAGCCGCGCATGCACTCTACGGCCAACCGCAGTCCCTGCTGGTCACGCTCTGCGCTGCCGCGAGGCGGCGGGCCGTGCGGCCGTGCCTGGCGAAAGGGGAGATCGCAGCGCAACACCGTAAACCCGGACGCGCAAAATACCCTGGCCAGCGCCACCAGCAGAGGAGCCTGGCAATTGGCTCCTGCACCATGAGTCAGGACTAGTCCGTCTTTCCCTCCAGGGTCTGTTCCTCCAGTGTCTTTCCATCCAGGTTCTGGGCGGTGCAAATACCCGCGAACCGAGACTCCCTGGGGAGAATCGTGACGAAAGACTTGGCAGTCGCTCATGCCGGTCCCTCCCAGCGGATTGTCGGCCTTCAGCTCTTCACTTGTACAGCAATGCGTTCGATCGTGTGGTGTGCGGAGAGTACCGCGCCCTCCTGCCAGGCAACCAGGTGGGACAGGTAGTCGCTCGCAAAATAGGTGCGGCCTTCGGGATTTTCCAGCTGACGGTAAGGCGCTTCGCTGCTCGGAAGCCGGTTGTTGGCAAAGCAACCCAGCGAATAGGGGATCTTTATCCAGCTTACGTAGATGGGCTTCTCCAGCAGGTGCGAACGGCCTGGATGAAGCTTCTCGACTGCCGCTCGCGAGGCGTCCAGCTTGGCCTCGGTGGAGGGCAAGGCTCCGAACGGCGACGGCCCCATCGAACTATCCCCAAAACCTTTGGCGATGGGACCGAAATCATTGCGCTCTGTTCCAAAGCCGGCGATCACCACGCCCGTAGGAGAGAACAAGTTTGCGCTCGGATACCAAACCAGGTCGATTGTGTCCTTCAGGAAGGAGATGCCTCCGTAGATGTGGTTTTCCTTCTCCCAGAACCGCGGAGCTTCCCATCCGATTTTGAAGGCGGCGGTCATGGGCATACCTGTGATCGCCTGCCTGGCTTCGGATGAGAAGTTGTTTTTCGTGTCCTCCAGGATGGCAAGTGGCATGGTGCATATGCAGAAGTCGGCCGTCACTGTCTGTGGGGATCCGCCCTTGGTGTAAGCGACTGTTACGCTCTTGTCCCCGGTGGTGATCTCCGTGACCGGGCACTCGTACTGAATCATTCCCGCGGGCAAAGCGCGCGCGAAGGCATAGGGAATGCGGTCCATTCCTCCGACGGGCTGGAACATCGTTGCCTGCCAATCGATTTCGTCGTCGTAGAACTCGCCTTTGGTTAAGTCGGCGGCCAGCAGCTCGTGCAGCTTTAGCGGCTGGTGCAGTACATGCTTTGCCGGGCCTGCGCCGCGCGGCGTGACGAACCCGGCGCGCGTCGTGCCCACATATTTGCCATCAGAATTCAGGTCGCCAAAGTCATGCAGGAAATCCAGCAGGCGCGCCGTGTCTTCTTTGGAGAGGTCGTTGTCCAGTGTGTCGGCGTGCAGGCATTTGGAAAATAACTCCGCGAGGTAGCCCCGAGTGTCATGGACGACCTGGCGTTGCTCGACTGGCTTGCCGGAATTCAGCAGCGGTGATTGCATCAGCGCCGAACGGGAGACGTTGACTTCGACCTCGAGCGGAACACCCAGCTCTTCGCAATAGCCCAGCAGATTGGTATGAATCGAAGGAATGCGAGCCGGACCGGCGTTGAGATAGCCGCCGTTGGACCAGGTACAGTTTTGGCTGGTACCGTCGGTGAACTCGACTTTGGTGCCGTCGCGTACCGTCCAGTTGCGGCCGCCCGGGCGGCTGCGCGCTTCAAGCACAGTGACCTTAAAGCCGGCTTTGCAAAGTTCGTGGGCAGAGACCAGCCCGGCAATGCCGGCGCCCAGGATGACAACGCTTTTGCCCTTTCCCAAGTCAGCCGAAAGCATTGGACGGGTGGAAGCGACGGCGGAAGGGGTAAGGCCGAGGATCTGCATGCTGCGGAAGACTGCGGAGTAGCCGCCGACCTGCGCGATGCGCTCCAGAAAGACACGTCGAGTGAGGCTCAAAGAGAGTCACCTCCACATAATTTGTCTTAGGGGGTCCCTCTCCAGTTTGTAACAGTTCAGGTGACTGCGCAAGCGGAAAGGTAGGCAGCCGGCAGGCTGCCGCGCCTCACTCGGGATAAAGGCTCGAGGACAAGGGCTCGAGGACAACAGTCGCGTTTTCGAGCTGCCTGTTAACGAACGACGGCCAGTTCTTCTTCGAGGAGTTGCTTCTGAAACAGATCCGCATAGTAGCCATTTCTGGCCAGCAACTCGTCATGCCTGCCCAGTTCCATAATGCGGCCGGCCACCAGAACCGCGATCTGGTCGGCGTGGCGAACGGTCGAGATGCGATGCGAGATGAATAGAGTCGTCCGCCCTTCCATCACGCGTTGCAGTTCGCCGAGGATCTGCTCTTCGGTGTAGGTATCCACGCTGGCCAGGGCGTCATCGAGGATCAGGATGCGGGGATCCCGGATCACGGCACGGGCAATCGCGGTGCGCTGCTTTTGTCCGCCGGAAAGAGTGATTCCGCGCTCGCCGACCGTAGTGGCGAACCCAGCGGGGAATTCATCAAATTCCCGCCGGATGTGGGCCGCTTCGGCAGCCTCGAGTACCTGCGCATCGGTAGCGTGGGGAGCGCCAAAGGTGATGTTCCCGCGAATGGTCTGGCTGAATAGAAACGTCTCCTGGGGAACGAATCCGATTTGTGAACGCAGCAGCGCCAGCGGATAGTCGCGAATGGGGTGGCCATCAATCAGCACAGTTCCCGGAGGTGCGTCATAGAGGCGCGGGATCAAATTCACCAGGGTCGATTTCCCTGAGCCCGTTGGGCCCACGATGGCGAGGCTGCTGCCGGCGGGAATCTTCAAAGAGAGGGAATGCAGCACGTCCGAGCGGCCGGAGTCCGGCTCGTTGTAGGAGAAGGTCAGGTTGCGAAACTCGATCTCGCCCCGCAGTTCGAGATCAGCGGGCAGGGTAGAGTTGGCCTCCGCGTCGTCGATCGAAGGTTTCTCCCGTAGCAGTTCATCGATGCGGACCACGGAGGCGGTGCCGCGCTGCCACAGGTTCACCACCCATCCCAGGGCGATGACCGGCCAGGTCAGCATCACCATGTAGGTATTGAATGCGACGAAATTGCCCAGGCTGATGCGGTGGGAAAGCACTTCGTGGCCACCCACGAGCAAGGTGATGGCCAGCGCCAGCCCGAGCACGAACTCCAGCGTGGGCCATAACATGCCCATGAGTTGAACCAGGTGAAGACCGCGGCGGATATTTTCCTTGTTGGCTCGCTCGAAGGCGGCAATTTGCGCTTCTTCTTGAGCAAAAGCCCGCACCAGGCGGGCGCCGGAGAAATTTTCCTGTGCCTGGGCGGAAATCTCGGAGTACATGGCCTGAATGCGCTCGAAGCGCTCATGAATCTTGCGCCCCAACAGCTGCACCAGGATACTGACCAGCGGCAGCGGGACAAGCGCAACCAGGGTCAGAAACGGGCTGATGCGGAGCAGGAAATACAACGCGCCAACGGAAAACAGGACGGTATTGGCGCTGTACATGATGGCCGGACCCAGCAGCATGCGCACTGCATTCAAGTCGTTGGTCATGCGGGCCATGATGTCGCCGGTGCGATGTTGCTGAAAGTACGCCGCCGGCTGCCGCTCGAGGTGGCGGAAGAGATCGTTGCGCAGATCGAATTCGATGTCGCGCGAAATGCCGATGATGATCCACCGGGTTAGAAAGAGAAAGACGCCCTTGGCCGCGGAAATGGCGACCAGCAGCCCTCCGTAAAGCAGAATCTTTTGCCGGGTCACGCCCTGGTTCAGGTCGTCGATGGCGATGCGAATGACCTGGGGGAAAAATATCCAGATGGCGTTGGCGAGGACAGCGGAGATCCCGCCCCAGAGAAAATCTCGGCGATAGCGGCGCAGATATGGAAAGAGCGGCCGGAGGGTAGCAAACATGCTAGCCCTATTTTAATGCGTGGATAAGGTGAGAGCGCTCAGGTGCAATGAATTGCTGAGACGGCTCAATGGGCAAACAGCAGGTCCCTCCACTTCGCTACGCTCCGGTCGGGATGACAATTTTGTGGGGTAGGCGAAAGCTGTTTTTCCATGAAAGAGAACCGCAGATCCCGCCCCTTCACGCCAAAAAGTTCACAACCTCAAGTTGGTGTGCGCAGCAGGAGATAAGCTCCGGCGAGACCGAAGAGCAAATCGGGCGACCATGCCGCCAGCAACGTGGGTAGGAAATTTACATTTCCCAACTGCTGGAAAGTTAAATTGACCACCCAATAAGCGATTGCCAAACCGATGGCGGTTGCTATGCCCGTGAGCGATCCGCGCTTACCCATGGTCAAGGCAAATGGAATCGCGAGAACTGCCATGACCAGGGTCACGATGGGATAGGCCAGCTTGGTATGGAGCTGCACACTCAGCTGTTTAGTATCAAATCCGCTTTGCCGCAGATCGCGGATATAACGTTGCAATTCGCCAAAGGTCATTTCCTTTGACTCCAGCGCTTCCTTCTTGAAGTATTGCGGCTGCTCGCTGATCTCTGGAAAGGTCTGGACGCTGAATTGGCCGAAGCTGCTGACCGCCTCCCCGTCGAACCTGCGCTCCCAGCCCTGCTCAAAAACCCACTGCTGTAACTCCGGTTCCCAGCGAACGTTGGAGGCGAAGATGCGCCGCGATAGGGCGAAGGTTTCCGGGTTGAATTCAAAAACCGATAGGTTGGCGAAGCGATCCTGCTCCGGGTCGAAGAACTGGTAATAAAAGATGCGGCCTGGTTTGCCTGGTTCCTGAGGGCCAAAAATCCACTTCTGGTCGGGCCGCAGGAAGGTTTGGGCCGGCCGTCCCTTGATCAAGCTGCGCAGCGCTTCCTGCTTTCGGTTCGCCGTCGGCAGGTAAGACTGATCGAAAAGGAAAAGACCGACGGCAAGGATCCCCGACACTACCAGGATGGGAATCATCACGCGGTAGAGGCTGATCCCCGTGGCCTTCATCGCCGTGAATTCATTGGTCCGCGTCAACGTGCCAAACGTGACCAGTACAGCCACCAGCACCCCGAGCGGAGTGATAAGGTACACCATGCTCGGCGTAAGGTTAATGAGATATTCGCCGACGGTCACCAGGGGAGTGCGGTTGCGGATGATGTCCCCCAATAGCTCAAAGAAGGTGAAGACCAGCATCAGCAAAACGAAACTGGACAGCACCAAAGCAAACGTGGTGAGAAACTCGCGCAATACATAATCGTCGAGGATCAGCGGGAAGCGCCCTCGTTCATGAGGATTGCGCTCTTCCTGGGTGGCCTGGCCGGACGCTGCCTTTGGTTTAAAGGGCGCCGCGCTCTTGAATTTGCTGACCAGCGTGGAGAAATACGCCCCTACACCATCGCGGGTCGCCATTTGCCGCAGCAGCAAAAGCCCAAAGAACGCGAAAAGCGCGTTCGCCGCCCACACCCCAAGAAAGACAGGTACCTTGCCTTCCCGCGCGAGCGTGCTGCCGGTCAGGGAAAAGAAGTAGTAGATAAAGACCAGGGCGATGGTCACCACGAAGCCGGTGCTCTTGCCACCTCGCCGCGAGGAGAGGCCCAGCGGAATCCCGATCAGCATCAGCACCAGACAGGCCGCAGGGTAGGCGTACCGCTTGTGCAATTCAATCAGGTACAGTCTGCCGTTGGGACCCTTCGTGTGTTCGTAGAGCACGCGGTTGCTCATGGCGAGGATGGGCGTGTCGTTGCGGCCTATGTGCGTGTCTTCCTGGTTGCCGATGGTGAGGGGCAGCTCCGATTCCAGGAAAGTAGAAACCTGGTATTGCTGGGTACCGTTGGGGTTGTTCACCATCTCGTGCTCGGTGCCGTTACGCAGGCGCATGAGGATGGTGTGCGCTCCGCTGTCGGCAACGACGGCGTCCTCAGCCGTCGTAATCTTGGGTGAGACAGGGTCGCTCAGGTCGGCGAGGAAAATGCGCTGCCAGCGCGATGCTCCAGTGCCGGCACGGACATCCTGCACGTACAGCACATAGTTTTTGAAGTCTTCGTAGAAAACTCGAGGCTCGACCTGGAACGAGGCTTGTTGGTCTTTGAGCGAACTCGTCAGCCTGAGCAGGGCGGCCGTAGCCTTAGGAGCTAGATAGAGCGAATCGGCGAGGGATATGCCCCAGCCAACAATCGCGACGACAGACACTACCCTGACGAAAAACCAGATGCCAATGCCCACCGCCCGCATTGCGGTAATCTCGCTGTCCGCAGCCAGGCGGCTGAGGCCAAGCAGAACCCCAACCAGCACCGCCATGGGAATGGTGAAGCTCAGGATGTTGGGCAGAAGGAAGAGAACAATTTTGGCCACGCTGCCCAGGGAGGCGCTGTTGCGCGCTGCGGTCTCCAGCAGCGGGCCCAGGTATTTCATGAAAAGAATGAAGGTAAACAGCGCCCCGCCCAGAAACGCGTGGGACAGCACTTCGTGCCAGATGTAGCGGACGAAAAGGCGCACGCCTTTAGTTTAGAGCAGTCCGGACCGGCATAGCACTGTCGGGCATTGCGACGGATGGATCGTCGTACGGATTATTCCCGGAGATTTAGTGGAATGGACTCGCCGAACAGGAAGGAATAGAAGGGGTGCGCTTTGAAAACCCGCCGCTCGTGACATCCGAGCGATATCTTTCGACGTGGAAAGATGTATCGACTTTTCGGCGCACCCAAAGGAGGGAGAGCATGCTGCTAGTGGGAGTCTCCCGCCGGGGCGAGTCATGGACAATGGCGAAAAGGTGTTAGCGCTCCGTACTCGGCGAAGCAGAAGCGGTTTCAGGCAGGAAGCGATAACCGATCCCGCGCACCGTTTCCAAAAAGACAGGCTCGGCCGGATTGTCCTCAATATAGCGGCGCAGGCGGACCATGAAGTTGTCGATGGCGCGCGTATCCGTATCGTCGCGCACACGCCATACCTGCTCCAGCAACTCTTTGCGGGAAATAATCCGGCCTCGATTCACCACCAGGTAGCGCAGCAGATCACACTCCATCAGCGTGAGGCGGATGGTCTTGTTTGGAGTGAAGAGCTCAAGCGATGAGAAATCGATGGTCCGCCCGGCAAAGGTGAAAGTAGACGGCGAAGCGTTCCCCTGTCCTGCCACCGGGGCCTCTGTGCTCCCGCCGGGGCGAAGCCATGCCATGCGGCGGAGCAGGCCGTTGAGCCGTGCCAGCAAGATGGCAAGATCGAACGGCTTGTCGAGATAATCATCTGCCCCTGCACTGAAACCCTGGAGTACGTCTTCCGGACGGCCGCGGGCGGTGAGCATGAGGATGGGCACAAAATTCTGCTGCGCCCGCAGCTCCGCCGCGATCGAAAAACCATCCCGGCCCGGAAGCATCACGTCCAGGATGATGGCATCGATGGAATCCGCCGCGATGATCTCGAGCGCGGTCTCGCCGTCTACCGCCAATTGCGCCCTGTAGCCCTCGGCACGCAGGTTGTACAGCAAACCCTGGGCCAGGTGAGCTTCATCTTCCACCACCAGGATGTTGGTGGCCACTTAGCCGGCTCCGCCAGCCGCACTCGAAAGCGAGCGGGGAAGCTGCAGCCGGATGGTCGACCCGCGGCCTTCGCCCTCGGATTCGGCCACCACGTCCCCACCGTGCTGGCGGGCGATGGACCGAACCAAAAACAGTCCCAGGCCAGTACCTTTGATGCGGAAGACGTTGCGCGCCGGTACACGGTAAAAGCGTTTGAATATTCGTTTCAAGTGGAGAGGCGCGATTCCCAGCCCATGATCGGCTACCGTGAGCAGCAGCCAAGCATCCCCATCAAGGACCAGGTTCACTTTGAGGTTCGGTCCCTCCGGTGAATACTTCACGGCGTTATCGAGAATGTTCATTACCGCGGTTCGCAGATCCCCGGGGTTGCCGACCACCGCCAGTCCCTCGGCCTTTGCGTCAATCTTTACGTCGATGGTGGACTTCTCCAGGTGATAGCGCTGCAAGATCGTACGAATGCAATCCAGAACCAGGTCATCGAATTGCACCGGCAAGCGAACCTGGTTGCGAGATCGCTGGCCTATTTCGCCTGCCTTCAACACCTGCTCCACAGTAGCCAGGAGCCGATCGCTATCCGCAAGCATGATGGTATAGAACTCCTTCCGCTGGGATTCCGGCACCTCGCGGCGCTGCAGAGTCTCGAGATAGAGGCGAATGGAAGCGATGGGCGTTTTCAGCTCGTGGGTGACAGCGTTGAGGAAGCTGTCGTGACGCTCACTGCGCTTGACCTCGCGCACGAGAAAGATGGTGTTCAGGATCAGGCCGGCAATCAGAACCAGGAAAACAAGGACGCCGACGACCTGAAGCAGCAGGCTGCGCCAATTGATGATGATCCAGGTGACATTGAGGGCGATGGCCAGGGCAACCAGGCAGGCGCCCAGCGTGATGG
>JBARKD010000934.1:0-1903 GCA_049800615.1 Acidobacteriaceae bacterium
TCTGAATAGACGTCGCAGGTAACATCAGCCACGCGACGATTTCCCAGGGAATGTGCTGAGTGTCCGCGGGAAACACTTCTGAAACGAATTGTTCAATGTTGGTAGCAAGTCAAGTTGTCCGGTTTTATTAGCACGTGGTTTGTCCGGTTTTGCCTTTTGATCGCCCACGTTATTAACGGCACGATTGCCACCGGGCGGAGGGCGAAGCCCGCCCAGATTTCGATTTATCAGCTGCGACTCCGCTAGACTGGTGTTGGCCTGAGCGGAGGATAGAGCTCTGCTGGGAAGCAACTCGAGCGCCGACTCAGGGGCCAGACCATAAGTGGGAGCGAGCACTCCTCGCTCCCGCCGGTTGCGTTTGAACCATGGGATGGCACGAAAGCGAAAAATCCCGGGGGCCTTGGGGGCAGAGCCCCCAAACAAGGACGCTCTTGTTCCTGGCCTTTTTCGAGTTGGGCTTGCTTCAAGCTGCCTTACACTTTTTCGTATTGCCTGTTTTCCTTTTCAGCGCGGCTTCGACGAGCAGCTGGCCTTGCCGATCGTAGTAGCCGATCACATGCGGACCATAGCGGATGGCCAGCCTTCCATCCAGAAGCTCATGCACGGTCACCGTACAGCCGACCAGCGTGTAGCGCCATTTGGACTTTTGCAGTTGGAACACGTGATGATCGACAACGACCGTGTTGTCGCGATTCACCGTGCGCTCATGCTGCACCGAGAAGATCCACTCCAGATCCCGCCGCGCCGTCCGTACGAAGGCGGTGCCGGCTTCCGCGGGGAGCACGGTGAACTTCTTGTTGAACTCGTCAATGAAGATGCTCCGCAGGAACTCATTGGCTGCTTCGACCTGGGTGATGCCGCGCGACCGCAGCTCCTGCGGCAGCCTGCCCTGCCAGGTCCCGAAACTCCTCTCGCTTCGTCCCCGCGCCTGTGGGGAGTAGGCTGCTATCATTCGAATGCCCAGTTCTTTCAACGCGCGGCCGACCTGCGTCACCCGATGCGGGTCTACCTTCTCGCCCGCCTTCGGAGTCACGAAGAAATGGCTCCCCCGATCGCTGTACAGCGCCACGAAGATTCCCCTCTTCCGGATCACGTCCCATAGTCCGTCCATCACCGTGCGTGTCGATTCTTCCTCCACCAACTGCGCGTAATAGATCTCGCTAGTGGCGTCGTCCATCACCACGATCAAGTCGTGCCAACGGTCGTCCTGAAACCACTGGTGCTTACTGCCGTCGATATGCAGCAACATTCCCCGCATGGCCCGTCGAGGGCGCCTCATCCGGTGCGGACTGCGCCGGCCGGTCTTCTTCACCAGGCCCGCGCCTTGCAGCGCCTGCTTCACCCAGGTGTAGCTGAGCTCGATGCCGTGCTCCCCCTGCAGCTTCTCGTGGAAGTGCCGCACGTTGAAATCGGCGTAACGCTCCTGGTACAGTGTCAGCACTTCCTCCACTGTCGCCAGCGCGACTCGCTTCGGACTCGGCTTGCCCTTCTGCCGATGACCAAGCCCGTCATATCCATGCTCCTTGTAGCGACCGCGCCAGCGGAGCATGGTCCGATCGCTCACGCCGATAATCTCGGCCGCCTCCCACCACTTCAACTTTCCGGCCACTGCTTTCAGAATCACCTCTTGCACTTTCATCATCCGCTCCATTGCGGTTTCCGAGTATTGCCGTTCCCTGGGTTGTTCCACAGGTACCAGTTTTCCTCATCCCCGCTGTAGTGCGGACAAACCATGTGCTAATTGGACCGGACAAACCACATGCTAACAACAGAAACGAATTGTTCAATAGCCGGGCACGTTGAACCCGGATCAAAGCTTGCGTCAAGTTGAACCGGCGACAAAAACTGGGGCAAATGAGGAAGCAGGGCGCGCGTCCCAACATCGAGCAGCCCATTGCAGACG
>JBARKD010000935.1:0-4222 GCA_049800615.1 Acidobacteriaceae bacterium
TCCTCGTTAATGCCATTGCCCAGGAAAACGATGCCAAAACGCTTGGGGAAAGCGGACGGCGGCGGGACATCCGCTAAGGCATGCAGCGACTCAAGCCAAGGCAACGCGACGCTACAACCGGCTCCGCGGAGTACGGCACGGCGGGAAATGGGAAAAGCGAATTTCTTGGCCGATCGAGACATGCTAGTTCACCTTCCTAGATGCTATCTGAGTCTGAGGCGCTGGTATTCGTTTATTCCGGAATTGTGGGCTCATTACGATGGTTTCCAGCAGCGAATCAAAGCCATCGCCTTGCGCGGCAAGATTGGTCTGCATGGTATCCACCAGCGCTTCGTCAGAGAGTTGCAGCGAGCGATCAAGCGAGTAACTGAGCAGCTTGCGGCAAAGATTGTTGATGAATTCGGGCTGGCGATAACCGCGAATAAAATTACGCAGCCCTTCAAAGCCAACGCCGTTTACGCCGCCAGGATAAGTGACGGACGTATCGACGGGGCGCCCGGCAAGGTCCTTCATGCGCTCATCTCCGATGGGCCCGTACCCTTCATAGGCCAGGCCGAACGAATCAAAACGCTGGTGGCAGGCGGCGCAGAAGGGAATGGAGCGATGCCTGGCGAGCATGTCGCGGATGGGCAGATCGGACTTGGACTCATCGCTGGGCAACTCGGGAACCACCGGAGGCGGAGGAGGCACGCGGACTCCCAACACCTTCTGCACGACCCAATTGCCACGCTTCACGGGGCTGGTGCGCAGTCCGGGTGAGTTCTGGGTCATAAATACCGCCATGGGCAGGATGCCACCCCGCCCGTATTGTCCCGCATTGTCCACGCGCACCCAGTGGTCCGTATCTCCCTCGACTCCCGGGATGCCGTAGTGTTTGGCCAGCACGGGATTTACGAATGTGTGATCGCCATAGATGAGATCGAGCGCGGAACGATTGTTCTGAATGGTGTCTTCGACGTAGCGGATGGGTTCCTGGAACATGGCTTCGCGCAGATCGGCGTTGAACTGGGGAAAGCGCATGCGATCGACGGCGTTGTTGGTTTCAAAGAGACGGAAATTGAGCCAGTTGCCGGTAAACTCGGTGGCCAGGCCGCGCACCCGGGGATCTTTCATCATGCGCCGGGCCTGCGCCAGCAGAACGGCCGGCTTCTGCAGGTCATTCGCGGCCGCGTGCCGCAACAACTCCTCATCGGGCATGCTCGCCCAGAGGAAATAGCTCAAGCGGCTCGCCAGGGCGTAGCTGGACAGTGGTTCCGATGGAGGCTGAGAGGGAGCGGTCGAGAAGGCCGCAGGCCTCGCCACTGCGCTTCCCTTTGCCACCGTGGTTGTTGCGACGTTCATATCCAGCCGGTAGAGGAAATCGGGCTCCATCAGCACGCTGGCGATCACATCGCGAATGGCCTCTTCGTTGGACACCTGATTTTGAGTGCGAACCTGGTGATAGTAACTGATCAAATCCGTACGTTCCGCCGGGGTGAGGGGACGCCGGTAGGCACGCGCGGCAAACTGGAGAAGAGCTTCTAATTGCTTCGGCTCGCCCTCCGCGTGCTCCTTTTCGAGACCGCGCAGGGTGGCGTTCATCCCGTTGAAATGAGAGCGAATCGCTTCCGCCGCCGCGGGGTCATTGGTGGGATCCGACGCGGCCTTGGCCAGGTAGACGTCCCGCATCTTAAAAATGACTGCCGTGTCCGTCACGGCGTGATCGGTTGGGCGCTCGGAGCCGGATTCGTCGCCTTTGCCAAAAACTTCGCCGCTCTGATTGAAGTAGTACTGGGTCCAGGTGCGCGCCGACCAATGCGCGATGTAGTCGAACTCGTTCCACAGACGATCCAGTTCTTTCTTCCCGTTGTCATCCAGGATGAGCTGCCGCAGAGGAAGATCGTCGCGGTAATAGCCCATGATGTTGTGATATCCGGCGCTCAGCAGACGGCCCTTGTCCTGCGAGTCGTCGGGGAAATAGCGGCCGCGTTCCGATACATAAAACACGTCGGGAAACACCGAAGCGAAGCGCGCGAAGGCGGCCTGGTAGCGGGCGCGCTGGGCGGCGGGAACGATCAGGTCGGTATCGCCGTCGCGCGCCTTGGCGGAGAGAGCGGCCCAGCGAGGCGCGGCTTCCTCGTGAAGATCGGGATATTTGGGAATCTGCGGAACGACGGGCGGGGGATCGGTGTCATTGCGCAGATCGTTGGGGTCGCTGTCGCGGCGATGCTCGGCAAACTGCTTCAGTTTCCAATTCAGGAGAGGCTCAGATTGCGCGGGCAAACCCTTCACCACGGGCGCAGCAAACTGCATCGCGGTGTCGGCGCGAATTTTTACCACGAAATCGCGCATAGCTATGCACTGCGCGCGAACCGTGGCCGTTTCTGGTTGCCCCGCGCGCTGGGCCGCTGCCGGCGAGGGAAGCGCCCGCCACATTTTCTGGAGCTTGAGAACCGGACCCACCGCGTTTTGATCGTGCAAGATCTGCCACACCATAGGCAGATACTTCGGGCTCACCTTTGTATCGACCGCGATGGTGGTCAGCGTGGCGTGAGGCTTCTTGAGAGCAAAGCGATACTTATAGCGCCAGGCAGCCTCGAAGTAATCCGCGTAATCGGTGGGCTGCGCCTGGTAAAAAGCCACGATGCGCTGGATGGCGTACTTTTCCCGATCGGTCTCTACCAGCATGGGGTAGGGGGCGAAATCGATGCCGTCCGGTTGCAGAACGGCATGATCCGCCACTTCGCGAGCCGCCTTCAGGTACTTATTGAGCAGCGCCGGTGACATGGTCAGCGATTCGCCCGAGTTATCGAAACCCGCCTGGTTCGCGGGATCCACAGGAAACTCTTTGGCCACATTCAGGTCCTGGCCGGTAAGGTCGCGAATGGTGTAATCGTATTCGGCGTTGCTAAGCCGGCGTGTCAGCACGACTCCCGGATCGCCGGCGGTCTTCTTGATTTCCGCCGCGCGCATGGCGGCTACCCAGGCAATCACCTGCTGCGCTTCCGCGGCTGGCGGGGGCGGCATCGGCTTGGGGGGCATTTCATGGTTCTGGAGCCGCTTGGCCAACAGTTCCCAGCGGGCAAAGTCGTCCGCCACCATATCCACACTGGTGTAGGACTTAAGATCGAACTGCGCAGGCGCCATCTTGCCGCTATGGCAGGCCACGCAATACTTCCCGACGAAGGGTTTAACCGTTTGTTCGAATTGCTGGTCGATTGCAGGGGTTGCGGGGGAAGGAATTGCCGCGGAGGGAGTGGCAGCACCCGCGATCAAGGGTGCTCCCAACGAGAAACAAAGGGAAAGGGTGCGAAATTTCACTGCGGCAGCGGTCCTCAAACAGCCCTTCCTCACAGGTATTCGTTTTTCGAACGGTACTTGAGGGGGATAACGCTGCCGTCGAACCCTTATGCAGCTCATACAATGTTATGCCTTCAAGAATTCGCCCGTCAATGGATGGAAGGAAACCGGTTACGGTGCGTAACCGCGGGCCGTGGGTGCACTTTAACTGACGTGCTTTCATCAGTATACGGGGTGGCCGACAGGGACGTGCGAGACCCCCCGCCGGCCGGCGGCGCCGCCTGGCGGATTCCTGTTGGCGACCCTCCCCTGAAGCTTGTCGCCTGACACCTGTCAATTGCAGAAGACTGCGTCTCTTTAGCCTCCCCGTGTAACATTCCTTTGCCACGCATTTCGAGAGCAGCTCAGCACCCGGGACGGTCTCGCGCCGCCACCGGAGCAAGGTTGCATCCACGCAGGTTCAGGGGCAGGTTTAAGGACCATATGAGTTGCAAAGCATGTTTTCTAGGATTGGGAATTCTGAGCGGGTTGATGGGGTCAGCCTTGATTGGGCAGACACCAGCCGCGCCGCAAGCTCAGCAGACAGTCAGGCCTACGCCGCCAACGCGCAATCCGCATGCACCGGGGTACGTACAGGCCAAGGAGCTGCCCGACGGAACCGTGCCCTCGCCCGATCAAGATGGAAACTTCATCATCGGGCCAACCCATCCTCCGGCGCCGCAGGAGACGGCCGTAGCCTCGGCCGTAGCAACGTCGCAAACCGTGACTGCGCCCCTCGATGAGGGCCTGACGCATGGCAAGGTCATCGAGTTCACGATGAGCTCGGCCGACAGCAAATACTACCCGGGGATTGCGCGGGAGAAGGGAACGTTCGGTACGGCCGACCCGAACGACCCGGCAAAGCTGGTGGTGACCACCAGTCATCCGGCCCCGTACACGCGCA
>JBARKD010000936.1:0-9715 GCA_049800615.1 Acidobacteriaceae bacterium
GGCGCTGGCTGCTCGGCGCATCTGAATCAAATGTGATCACGGGCACGCCGGCGGCAATCGCCCTGTTGATTTCCGGCGTCATCAGGTTGGGATCGGAGACAGATACCAGGATCCCTGCAGGCTTTCGCGCCATTGCCGCGCGAAATTCGTCTACTTCGATGGTCGGCATGAAGTTGTCTGGCCCACGCATGTCTTCGCTCACACCATACTCCTGGGCTGCCTTGGTGAATCCCGCGTGAGCGGATTGCCAGTAAGGCAAACGGGTGTTGGTGGCAACAAGAAAATACTGCTCAGATTTGCTGTGGCGGTCACATCCTGCGGTGAACATTGCTGGGACCAGAACCAGCATCGCGAGGACAAGTTGCTTCTCCAGCCTTCTCATTGGCGGCCTCCGAGGCCGGGAGCCGCCCTAAGGAAGCGCCCTTGGGACAAGCATCCCGGCGAGGCGCGAATTCTACTCCTCAGGATTTAACTCTGGAAAGGGGGAAATTCGCCGGACGGCGCGGAACGAGCCGAGGAGTGGGGAACGTTTCCTCACCGATACACTTCGAACTAAGGAATAAATACGATTCTGCGCTCGTCTTGTCGGGTCCATGCCTCTTCGACTTGGGCCAACGGCAGTGGCTCGATATCGATGGCAAACTGAACCGCGGAAGCCGCCGCGAACATCGCCCGCAACGATTGCAGGATTTGTTCGGACGAGAGACTGCCCAAACCGCTGCCGAGCAACTCCAGACCCGAACTGCGTAGAACATTCGCGGGCAGTGCAATCGTGGGGCTGCTGATCGATCCGATTTGCACAAAACGGATCCGGTTCACCCCTTCCGGTGCTCCGTGTCCCGCCGCTGCTTTCAGAATCAGCTCCGCGGACGGTCCCCACAGAAAGTCGAGAACCACCTGCACAGTTGCCAGCGCCGAGCGAAAGCTGCGCAGGAGAGTGTCCTGGGGCTGGCGCAGCCAAATCGTCTCATCCGCCCCCAGAACTTCCAGTTCCCTGAGTTTGTGCTCATTACGTCCGGTCGCAATGATCCTCGAGGCGCCCAGATACTTTGCTACCTGAATGGCCTGGCGGCCGGCTGTCCCCGTCGCTCCATTTATAAGCACCCCTTCACTGGCCTGCAGCTTCGCCCTGCAAAGAAGCGAGCCCCATGTGGCCAGACCAGGATTCCCCAGTGCGGCGGCGTCCACGTCATCGATGTTTGCCGGCACCGGAATCGTCATGTCCTTGGACACTACGGTGTATTCGGCCATGGAACCGTAGGGCGAACGGGGAGAGATGAAGTAGACCCGCTCGTTGTCTGCGCCCACAACACCAACCCCGTCGTTCCCTGGGGTGAATGGAAGCTCGCCAGGGCTGCTGTAGTGGGTACCATTCGCCTGGCTGCGCACCAGGTTACTCAGCGCCGCGGCGCGAACTTTCACCACCACCTCTTCCTCGTTCGCCACCGGAAGAACGGTTTCGCGATAGCGTGGTGGCCGGCTGAAGTCCTCTACCATGGCCGCGTGCATATTTGCTCCTCTCGCTTGCCGACCAAATTATAGAGCCCGCCCGTGGTCGCCTTCCGAGTCACTTACAGTGATACCTCGATCGCGTTAAAACAAGCGCATGAGCATTTCGCGAGTGATGGCCGGAGGGTGGGTCGACCGAAAGAATATTCCGCGTGGTCCCAATGGCCGTGGTCTGTGCCGGTGGTGCTCGCTCGAAGTGCCCCCTCGTCGCTACACCTTCTGTTCAGACTATTGCGTGCACGAGTGGAAGTTGCGGTCCCAGCCCGGATATCTGCGCCAGCAGATCTTCAAAAGGGATGGAGGCATTTGCGCCCATTGCGGAATCGATACGATTCGCGAGCAAGTAAGGTTGAAACGGACCCGCGGCCAGAGTCGCCTTGCCCTCATGTGCCACTGGGGCCTGAAAAAACGGGGACGCAAGAGCCTGTGGGATGCAGATCACATTTTGCCCGTAAAGGAAGGCGGAGGCCAATGCGATCTCGACAACATCCGGACTTTGTGCCTGCGTTGTCATCGCACAGTTACCGGCCATCTTCGCGAACGAATTCGACGCGCCAAAGTGCAAGCGATGCTGGCCGAAACCGATGCCCGATGCGGATAGTGTCAGGTGCTCTATACCAGAGCCGGGCCCTCCCCCCGAGTGCCCGGCCCGAGTCGGAGACTTCCCGACCAAGTTATTCTGATGCATTTTCATCCGCCGGCGATGTCATTTGATTGTCATCATTCTCCACACTGGCGAGTGCGGGAGTGACCGTCGCTTGCTGCACACCATCACGCGTCGGCGTATGTTATTCGCTCGTGCATAGATGCGTAAACGTAGTTCGCTAGGCTGTTCAGATTTGCTGAACCTCTTCCAGAACTTTCTTGACCGTAGTGGAGATCCGGTCAAGCATATCGCTTGCGTCGCCCACCAGTTTTTGCGTGTCATCCGACAGATAAGGGTGCGTACGCAGCAAGTGCAAAGTAAATGTCATGGCGGCCAACGGATTGTTGAGCTCGTGGGCAAGATGATTGATGAGAAGATATCTTGCTTCCCACGCCCTCACCTTTTCTTCGGCAGCGTGTAGCCTTCGCTGTTCACTCATCTCAACGATGTAGGAAGACCATTGGAAAGGCTCCAGGCTTAGGCGCACCGCACCAACCAGGAAAGGCAGGGAAGAACCATCGGTCCGCACGAATTCCTTTTCGTACGGAACGCAGGTGCCGAATTCGCGCAGCTGATCCATGGCGCTGCCATCGAGCGCGCGAAATTTTTCCGGCGTCATCTCGCCCCAATCGACCCCTCCCGCCATGAGCTGTTCTCGACTCTGTCCCACCATCCTCAGGAAGGCATCGTTCCCATCGATGACATGGTTCTCGTCGGCAATGGCAACTCCCAGGTAGGGTGATTGGTACAACATCGCGAACGAAGTTTGCAGCGAACGCGGAATCTGTGCCTGGTAGATACGGATGGACGCTTCCACATCTGCCTGAAGCGTCTCGCCGATCTCCAGGATGTCGTGCACCAGTGTGCTCAGATCGAGACCGAACAGGTTCTCGTGAATCGTGGCGCTGAGCACTTTCTGCAGCACGCGTGACTCCAGCAATATTTGTGGGATGGTGTAGCCCTGCGAATATCGGGTTTTCCCATGCTTTCGCGCTGCCTCTGTCCCTGCGTCGCTCAACTGATCTAACGGTTCTTCCAGCCTCCTGATCAACTCATCCATCATCTCCGGAATGTGATCGCTTCTCTCTTCGTCGGTTAGGGGAATTGCCGCTAGCTCGGGATACTGCAGCACCTGGCGCAGCCAACGCTCGACGATGAGGGGCGAAAGCTCGCGCAGAATTTGTGACACTTTTCGCGGCGGCAGTAACTTTCCCGCTGGCCTTCTGCCCTTGCGCAGGTCGGAAATAGCAGCGACCAATTCGTCGATGCGCAGTGGCTTGGCGAAGTAGTCGTCTACCTGGCTGCGTATTGCCTGCACTGCTGTTTCCAGGTCGGGATAGCCGGTGAGGATGAAGGTGCAGGCGTCTGGCTGGACCCGGCGCATCGCGCTCACGACGGTAAAACCATCGCCTGGCTCACCGATGTTTAAATCGGCAAGGAGTACGTCGAACTTTTGGCTGCTGATCAGTTCCAGGGCTTCAGGAACGCTGCTCACCGCTGTCAGCTTGAAACCGTGATGAGTGAGAACCGCTCCTAACGTCGTCCTGAGTGCATTGTCATCATCCACGAACAATAGCTTGATTTCAGCCATCAGCACTGAGATGCAAGCGGGGGAAGGTGCTGATGTCTACGATTCTGTCGAGGAATCCGTTGTGTGCTCGTCGATACGCCCGCACGCTTCGGTCGCAATCGGTTTTTGCCCAAGCAGAGGTGCAGCGGGGAGAAACGCCAGGAGGAGCTGAGCGCCCGTGCTTAAAGCGGCAAAGACAGTTTCGGGGAGCATGGCACCACTTTCCCTTGTTGCCGCGATCTTAGCCGTGTGGACCACTTTCACGATTGAGTGAAATTGCCCTCTTTGTGCATGAATGCTCACCACTGTCACAGATTCACTCACCGCTGCGGTTTGCTTCATGGAAAAGCAGCTTTCCCCTGCCCACAAAATTGTCGTCTCGACCGCAGTGCAGAGACCTGCGGTTTGCTTCATGGAAAAGCAGCTTTCGCCCGCCCACAAAATTGTCGTCTCGACCGCAGTGGAGAGACCTGCAGTTTCCGTCCTCCACTGCCCGACCCGTCACAAAACCTGTTACGTAATACTCCGGTCGAACTATTGAATCGTAGTAATAGTGCCGTCCGTGCTGACAGGCTGCGCGGTAGATGAGAATACCTCCGCGAAGGTGAGAAGTTTCCCCGTGGCATCAGCGGCAACCTGCATCGGGACTTCCACCGTTTGCGTCTCTCCGGCAAGCACGCGTCCCACCGTAATGACGACTTCGTTCGGCTGAAGCGAGATCGCTCCGCCCGGTGTTCCCGCAAAGCTCTCGCCCTGTGGGATGTGGAAACGAACTTGAGTCCCGTTCAACGCATGGATCGAGCTGTTTTTAATATTGACCTTATAGGTCAGGAGTTCGCCGGCCTTGACACTGTCCGCTGCCGAGATCTCCGCCGAGAGGTCGCCTCTCAGGTTGGGCTTCACAACCGTCCACTTATCGAGCAGCGCAGGCTGACCCGTGGCCGGCGCTGAGATCACGTCGCCGGTATTGGGATCGACCTGTGTGTCCGGGATCGGATCGTTCAGGGGTTTGCCGTTGATGTCCGTTCCATAGGGAGCAGGATCAGCCGCGGTTGCGGAAGAAGTGCTCTGCAGCGGCTCGCTGATCTGAAACAGCGTTAGTTTATTGTGGTCCACCAGGACATGGCCGAACGAGAAGACCTTAGCCTTGAACCTTGCGGTGATCTTCGGTCCCTGGCCGGCGTTGGGGACGAAGTTGACGAACTCCGGATTGGTCAGGTAGGTGTCGAGCCATGATCCCGGGCCTTGCGGGACCGTCAGTCCTGGCTCATCGGTAAAGGTGCCGGTTGCGGAATCATCCTGATCGAGGCCAACCCCGCTGCCGCGAGGAGGAGCATAGTTGCCGTCGAAGTCGCGGTTGCCGCCCGCCCCTTCAACCACGTAAAGTACGCCATCGGGTACCGTGTCCGAACTTCCGTCATAGTTTTGATCGATGTAAACCGCTGGGAAGCCTGGGGTGACCGCGGGCGTGGCCGCCGTGCGCGCCGTTGCCCGAAGCGGCAGCGTCCGCTGGTAGTTGTGGTCGTGCCCGTTGAAGACGATGTTTACGCCGTGATCTTCCAGCAGTTTGGCTACCGCGCGCATCTGGTTGTTCACGATGGTCGCATCCCCCGAGGTGAACGCGGGCTGATGGTAGACCACGATCTTCCAGGTCTGCTTGCTGGAGTCGAGATCATTCATCACCCACGCGCCCAGCGCCGTGGGATACGCCGTAAAGGTGGGCGGTGCCGCGTTATACGCATTTCCGCTGGGCAGATTGTCGTTGAACAAGTGCGGGTTGGCATCCAGAAAGAGAAAATGCGCATTGCCGTAATCGAACGAGTAGTTGCTCTGATGATCGATCTGCGTGCTTGTGCCTTTACCCGTGTCGACAGCCGTCGCCTTCCGAAACGCCGTGATGGCGGACGGCGAAGTGTAGCTTTTCTCCAGATAGCTGAAGGTCATTCCCGTGGCCGCGGGAGTGTCGCCGTTCCAGGCGTATTGGATGTCGAACCCTTTCGGTCCGTTCTGGGGAAAGTAAAAGTCGTTGAAATAGGAGAGTGCATCGCCTCCGTCCTGGTTGCCGGCAAAACGCGGAGCCGTGTCGGAAGCCAGCATATTGACGGATACACCCGTGCTGCCAAGGTCGTGATTACCGTCGACCGGAAAGAAAAGTTTGCTCCGGATCATGGGTGCGCCGGTCTCATTGGAGTTCACGTCGCTGTTGAAGACAGGAAAGAAAAAGTCCCGGTAGCTGCCTTCCGAGCCATAGGTGTAGACGTTATCGCCGGTATTTAAAACGAATTCGGGCTCTGGCCTTGCCTCTTCGTTGGGAAGCGAGATCTTCGCGGCATCTTGAATCAGGTGCGTAATACGTGCCTCGTAGTTGACGACGAGCGCAGGGTTCGCATTAGGAACAGCCGGAAACATGCCTTCGTCACCCTCGACGGCAAACGAGTAGACCGGACCCTTTTTGCGAGTGTGAAACGAAGCTGCGAAACCTCCCTGCGGCATGCCTGGCCCCGTAACCCTATATTGGTAGAGCGTGTCGTAGCTTAAGCCGCCCAAAACCGCCGTGTAGTTCGAGTGTGCGCCATACGCGGTAGGGATTGGCGGCAGGGATGGATCGGCCGCCAGGTAGTTATCTATCACCCGGGCCTGGGGCGTCACTGACTGGCCCTGGGCTTCGGAACCATGGAGCTCCACCTTGTAGGCGGAAGCCGTTGGACTCACTTCATCCGTTTGCCACGCGATGACGATTTGATCCGAAGCCCCAAACGGTCCGTTATCGCCGAGCTGAATGTAGGGAGAAAACGTTACGTGCTGGCCAAAGGCCGATGCTGTAACTGCGACGGTTGCGAGAACGCTCAGCGAGCGCAGCAGGGGACGCAAAACAGTCATGGGAGAGAACCTCGTCTTCGAGCTCTTGACACATCATGGTTTCACAGGCGCATTGCAGAAAGCCGCCCGGCAGGTAAAGCGAAGCCAGACGAACTCTACCCGGATACCGGTGGCGCGGGAGTGAATCCAATTTAATATTCTCGTGAATATGCGGCCCCTTGTTTCTATCATTGATGCGGCCCGGCGGATTCATCTGCCTGCAATCAATACCGTCCACGATGGATTCAGCGCCGCAACGGAAGCGGAGACAAACCATGGGAACCAGCAGGCGGCGCTTCCTCGAGCACCTCGGTTGGCTGACGGCAGCAGCCGCCGCGCACGCCGCCGCGCACCCCGTCGACGACGGGCGCGGCAACAATATGCACGCTGCCTCGAAACCGGTAGAAGCGCTTCTCGATACCAATGCACTGGCGCGCTACCTGGATCCATTGCCGATCCCTGCGACAGCGAAACCCTCCGGAATGCGCGCCGGCCCGGACGATCCGGCCCGGCAGTTCCCTTTCTATCGGATTGCCGCCAGGCAGTTTCAATGCAAGGTTCATCGCGACGTTCCGCCAACGACATTTTGGGGATACAAGGCTAGCTGCCCAGGCCCAACCATCGAGGCACGCCGCGGACAACCCCTTCTGCTGGAATGGAGCAATGAGCTTCCCCAGCAACATCTTTTCCCCGTCGACCACACTATTCACGGAGCCGAGGCGGACAAGCCGGAGGTCCGCACCGTGGTGCATCTCCATGGCGGCAGAACGAGCCCGGAAAATGACGGCTATCCGGAAAGCTGGGTTACTCCGGGGCAGTCCACCATCAGCTACTACCCTAATCAGCAGGAGGCCGCCGGCCTCTTTTACCACGACCACGCCATGGGCATCACCAGGCTGAATGCGGTCGCCGGGCTGATGGGCATGTACCTGATCCGTGATGACTTCGTAGACTCCTTGCGCTTGCCCAAGGGGAAATTCGAGATCCCGTTGGTGATCTTCGACAGATCTTTTCGGCCGGACGGAAGTATCTATTACCCGGTGTCCGGCAAGCCCGGCGCTCCCTGGGTTTCGGAATATTACGGAAGCGCCATCCTGGTCAACGGCAGAATATTCCCATACCTCGAAGTGCAACCGCGAAAGTACCGTTTTCGCGTGTTGAACAGCTCCAATGGCAGCTTCTACCGCCTGTCGTTCTCTGCGGACGCGACCGTGACCTCGCCTGGCCTGGACTTCTTCCAGATTGGCAGCGAGCAGGGATTCCTTGCTGCCCCGGCAACCATGAACCTGCTGATCCTGGGCCCGGGAGAACGCGCGGACCTGGTTGTCGACTTCCGCGGCCGTGCCGGTAAGGAGCTGTATCTGCGCACGCATGTCGCCGTGTTCATGCAATTCCGGGTTGCTTCCGATGAGGTTGCCGATGACTCCGAAGTGCCGGCTGCGCTTCGCCCCGTCCCTCGCACACCTGCGAGCGAAGCCGTGCTCACCCGCAGCCTCACCCTTGCCGATTACCAGAACCGTCTCGGCCGATCCAACGTCATGCTGCTGAACGGCACGCATTGGGATATGCCGGTCACGGAAAAACCTGTCCTGAACACCACCGAGACCTGGTCATTCATCAACCTGACCGATGACTCTCATCCCATCCACCTGCACATGGTTCGGTTTCAGATTCTGGACCGCACACCCTTTGATTTGACCGCTTATCAATTGACGCGAAAGATCGTCCCCACCGGCCCTCCGGTCCCGTTGACGCCCAATGAGCTCGGGTGGAAGGATACCGTGCGCGTGGATCCCATGACGGTGACCCGGATCATCGTAAGGTTCGAAGACTTTCCCGGACGCTACGTCTGGCATTGCCACATGCTGGAACACGAAGACAACGAAATGATGCGTCCTTACCATATTCTTCCAGCTGCGGAGAGATAAACACGGCCAATCGACATTTTGCATGTCAGGAATTCTGATACCCTTGCCGGTGATCCATGGCTAAAGCGGCGAGTGCGATCAAGGTCCTGATTGTGGATGACCATCCGGTTGTTCGCCTCGGGCTGCGCACCATGCTGGAGAGCGAAGACAACATTTCCGTCACCGGCATGGCTGGATCGGGCCAGGAGGCATTGCAGGAGGTAAAAAAGCTGCCCCCTGACGTCGTACTCATGGATTTGCGGATGCCGGAGATGGAAGGCACCGATGCCATCTCTGAGTTGCGTCGTATCGTTCCCGATCTTCGCATTCTTGTGCTCACGAATTACGAGGCGGATGAATATGTGCTGCGCGCCCTGCAGGCCGGCGCTATGGGATATCTGCTGAAAAGCACGCCGCAGGAAGAAATCGTCAAGGCTGTAGAGATGGTCCACCAAAATATGCGGTGCGTGCCTCCGAGGATTGCACAGCGGTTGATCGAAACCATTGCGCGCGAGGAGTTGAGCCAGCGCGAACGTGAAGTCCTTACCCTGGTGGCCATGGGTCTTACCAACAAGGAGATTGCCGCCCGGCTGTTTATCAGCGACAAAACAGCTCGCAATCATGTCGCTAGCTGTCTGGCGAAACTCAACGTCAAAGACCGAACCGAGGCGGTCACCACCGCGATTAAGCGCGGCCTCATCCGCGTCGCTGACTAGAACTGGTCTCATAAATAGACAAATTTCGGAGAGGCCGCGCATGAGACCCGCCCTCGAAGCGGGGCTCAGGGTCCAACCAGAAGCCCCAGACCCATATATGAGACAAGTTCAACTAAGCCGTGCGCTTGGCTTTCTCCTCTTCGACAGGCGCTGTAACGCAGACGACTGTGCCCTGACCCGGCGTGCTTTCAATCTGCAGAGTTCCGGATACTCCATGCGCTCTATTTTGCATGCCAAGAATGCCGAACCCAGCCGCTTCCTGCTTATAAACGAATCCTCGGCCGTTATCTCCCACAGCTAAGGCGACTCTGTTCGCCTCAACGCCCAGGTTGATCGTCAGTCTGGTTGGATCGGAATGACTGACTGCATTTGCAATCGCCTCCTGACCGATATGCAGCAGAGCATCCTTGAGACGTAAGGCGAGGCTGGTTGAGTTTCCGGTGAGCCCGGTAATGACCTCGATCTGATTTCCCGCCAGCTTGCGTGCCGTTTCTTCCAGGGCATCGAG
>JBARKD010000937.1:0-1745 GCA_049800615.1 Acidobacteriaceae bacterium
GAGTTTGTTGGCACCTTAAACGGCAGCGGGCTATTCACTCCCAGTCTCGATGGGCCGAATCCGCAGCGAAAGTTCAGCCGCAATAATTACGGCGATGTTTGGGTGGTTGCTACCGCCAAGAACGAAAAGGATAAAGACGGCAAGCCGCTAGTGGGCAAATCATATCTGGTGGTGACCGTGCCGACTTATATCCGCTGGGATCAGCCGGAGGTATCTAAGTGATCGCGACGGAGGCTCGTACATACAGGCTCGGGGAGTTTCATACTTTTGCAGGCGGAGGCCGCCAATTCCTCTATCTAGTCCCGGCCGGCGCGATTTTTGAGCTGGACACCGCGGCTGCCACCGTGATCAGCCTGCTCTCGGAGGGCGCGGCCACTCCTGAAGATCTCTTGGAAAAGCTCACGCAACGCGACTTTGCCGCCGCCGATGCCGCGGAGTTGATCCAGGAAATGTTTCTCGCCCGAGTCATTGTGGCAAGCGACTCGACCAGGGAGGCTCTCGAACCCCCTCCGGCCGATTTCCCGCTGCAAACCCTGGTGATGAATCTCACCAACCAATGCAACTTATCCTGCCAATATTGCTATGAATTCGGCGAGGATAAAGTAGCTACTCCCGAAGGCAAGCCGAAGTTCATGGACCTTCCGACTGCTAAGGCTTCGGTGGACTTCCTGCTCGATCAATCTTCCGGACGCAAGTCGATTCACATCACGTTTTTCGGCGGCGAAACGCTGATGAACTTTCCGCTGCTGAGGCAGGTGGTGACCTACGCGAGCCGGCGCGCCGACGAGCAGGGACGCCACATCGACTTCAGTCTGACTACTAACGCGACCCTGTTGACGCCCGCGATTATCGAGTTCCTCTCGGAGAACCGCATCGGCGTGACCGTTAGTATGGATGGGCCGCCCGAGCTGCATGACAAGCTGCGCGTCTTCGCCAATGGCAAAGGCAGTTATGACATCATTGCGCCGCGAGTCAAGGCTCTGATTCAGGGGCATCGTACCCGGCCCATCACGGCGCGAGTAACGCTTACGAATGGCGTAACCGATGTCGTCAAAATCTTCCGTCACTTGAAGCAGGATCTCGGATTTCATGAGGTTGGGTTCGCCCCGGTAACCACCTCTCCCGACCGCCTGTATGCCATCAATGAGCGGGGGATGGATGGGGTGTTGGCAGAATTTCACATTCTGGCGGATGAGTACCTGGAATACGCGTTGCGCGGAGAGATGCACGGCTTCTCCAATGTCAGCGACACCATCGCGGAGTTATATCAGGGCGTCAATAAGTCCCATCCGTGCGGCGCGGCATTAGGTTTGATGGGAGTGGGTCCCTCGGGCGACCTGGCGCCTTGCCACCGGTTTGTCGATTCCGACGTCCACGCGCTGGGCAATATCGCCACCGGTTTGGACAGGACCAAGCAGGCGGATTTCCTCAATCGCGGCCACATCAATAGTAAGTACGATTGCCACACCTGCTGGGCCCGCCCACTGTGCGCTGGCGGGTGCCATCATGAGGCTTTTGTCCGTTACGGAGACACAGGTCACCCCAATCTGCATTATTGCGATTGGATTCGAGATTGGACCGATACTTGTTTACGAATTTACGGCGCGATCAGCGCGCAAAACCCCGGCTTCCTGGAACAATTCGCGGAAAGGAAAGCACTAAATTGAGACACTTGAAACCGATCAATAAGAAGGCCCGGCGTATCGAAGAAATGGTCGCTCCCAACACCGAGGACGTAGTAGCTC
>JBARKD010000938.1:0-3088 GCA_049800615.1 Acidobacteriaceae bacterium
CGGCTCAGTCAGCACTCCGGTTCCCGCAGCCTTTGTGGTTTTCGCCAGCGAGTTCGCTTTCAATGCGACCGTCGCGATCGTCCAGATCAGCCAATGTCTGATTTCCTCGAACATGCTCCTGAGCCCGGCGGGACTGGGCATCGGCCTGTTGCTCATCGATCTGGTCGTTGCGGAACCACAACTGACTGTGATGAGCAACCTCTTCACCGGTGTGATGGGGATTTACCCGAACGATTATCCGGCGCTGGCCTCGCAGATTGCTCCAACGGCGTGCCAGACCGTGCTCAATACCGTCGCGGTTCCTTTTACCCGCGCCATAAAGAGGGAGGGGTAGCCTACTGTGGGCGGGCCGATTCTGCTTTCGGTAGCGCAAACACGTAATAGCCCTGTGTCTGTTGCGCATTATCCGCGGCTGGTTCGGAGCTCAGACCCAACGGCTTCGTGATGGCAGCCTGAACCACATACTCCCATCCGTCCACCTCATAAACCGCTATTTCCGCATGGGGCGCGGCGGGCAGTTGATGTTCCCAGAGCACCTGGCCGGTGTCTTTGTCGTAGGCCCGCATTTTGAAGTCTGACTCCGTACCCGAAAAAATCAGCCCACCCGCCGTGACAGCGGGCCCCCCTTGGGGAAAGAAACTGCCGGTGCCTCTTATCCCTTTCGCGTCGAGTTGTGCGACTGCTCCCAGTGGAACTTGCCATTTGATCGTTCCGTGATTCAGATCGTAAGCAGTCAACGTCGACCACGGTGGCTTGACCGCCGATAGGCCATCACTGGAGGTAACGAATCCGTATCCGGACCAATAGCGAACAGCATCCGAGCCATCCGTCGCAGCCGGCGGCGGCGGAAGTGGCGGAGCCGAAAGGTAAGCAACCACATCCGGTGGGACGCGCGCATCACCTGGAGCTTTCAGATATGCAATCAACGAGTCGATCTCATCAGAGGAAAGGTCGGGGAACGATGGCATGGGCGATGCGCCATTCATGACCAAGGACCGTATGCGCTCAGGTCCAACGCGCGAAACGATATCGACCAGGGAAGGAACGGCCGGCGGTTGACCTGTCAGTTCCGAGGTATGGCACGTCTGACAATTCTGGATATAGAGAACTTGTCCCTTGGTTGCGGGAGAACCTTTTATCGTGACCTTAGGACGCTTGGCTGCCAACTTGAGCATTGCGGGGGCGTTCTTTGACTGCACATACACGACATTCGTGGTGGGATCCACCGCCGCATTGCCCCAATTCGCGCCTCCATTGTTACCCGCCGCCTGCAACGTGTTCTCCAGCCCCGGAGGGGTGAACATTCCCTCGTTGCGGGCATGTTGCAACAGATCGCGCAATTTCGCGCGTTCAGCCGGATCCTCAATATACGGATTCACATCGTCCGCGGTGTAATTCTGCACGGAAAAGGGTGGTGGAGCGGTTGGAAACGGCTGCGTCGGCCAGGCATGTTCCGCGGGCATGTACGACTTAGGAACAGGCCGTTCTTCAATAGGCCACAACGGCTTGCCGGTGACACGATCGAAGACGTACAAGAACCCAGTCTTTCCTGCCTGTGCGATGGCATCGATCGTCCGGCCGTCGCGAACTACAGTTACGAGTTTGGGGGAAGTCGTCAGATCGTAATCCCAGAGATCATGATGGACGATCTGAAAGTGCCAAAGGTACTTGCCCGTACGAGCATCCAAGGCAAGAAGACAGTCGGAGAAGAGGTCCGAGCCCACACGGTCGGCGCCATAGAAGTCGTAGGTGGGGGAGCCAATTGGGAAGTAGGCGATTCCACGCTTCTCGTCGATCGTTATCCCACCCCAGGTGTTGGTGCCCCCAATATATTTCCAGGCATCTTTCGGCCAGGTGTCGTAACCCAGGTCGCCGGGATGAGGAACGGTATGAAAAGTCCAGACGAGTTTGCCGGTGCGCACATCGAACGCACGCAGGTCACCGGGAGGAGAGCCGTACTCCTCGCCCGTAGTAGAACCCAGGATGAGCAGATTCTCAAAGATGCGTCCCGGGGTGCCTGATGAGATCTCGCTGATGGTCTTCGGGTCGCGCCCGAGGCCTTCCCGGAGATCGATATTTCCATGATCTGCGAACGAATCAATCAGCTTGCCAGTGCGCGCATCGACCGCGTGAAGAATGTTGTTGGTGGCAAAGAACAACCTGCGATCACCGCGGTCTTCGCTCTCCCAATAGGTAAAGCCCCGTTCGCTGATCGTTGCAGGTTTTCCGTTGTCGTGAACCCAGATCTCATGGCCGGTTGCTGCGTCGAGAGCGACGACGTTATCGTCTTTCCCGAAGACGTACATCACATTGTCTACAATGATCGGACTGCATTCAAAGCGATGAGCGCCGGCCGCAGAGTAAAACCAGGCTTGCTGCAACTGGCTTACGTTCGACTTATTGATCTGCTTGAGCGCGGAGTATTGAGCCGAATCCACTCCACCTTCATAATCCCGCCAGGTGACGTGTGATTTGGCCTCAGCGGCAGAAAGCGGACGTTGGCCGGCAAAAGCCGCGCCCAGGATAGCCAGCCCGGAAACGACCGCACAGGAACAGATTGAAGGTGGCAAACATCCACGCATCCAACTGGCACCATTCCGCTTGCAGATATATCTTTGGTTTTTTCTGGAGGATCGTTTTGGCGCGCCTGTCGCCGAGGATAGATCTTCGAAAACTCTGGGAAAGAAAAGAGTCTCAATGCCAGATAACCTTCGTCTCATTTCAGCAACCTGTTCAGATATAAATAACCGCAAGCTTCCTTCTCATGAGGCACTCTCTCGCCAAAGCCCTGTCAAAGATCCGAGCAACTCTTCAGCATCTTTCAACATCTTAGTGTGCCTTGCCACCAGGGACAAGGCTTTGCGCGCAGAGCAGAAGACTGCTGCCGGAAACAAGCCGTACGCGTGATGACGAACGCTTTCCCCTGGCAGACATACAGTTGAGCGAATGTGTTCATCAGGGAACTTGAGCAGGGAAAAAACCCTTGACAGGTCTTCAACCCGAAGTATATCTACGTATCCGAAAAAGTAAGCGCGACGGCAACTGTAGCCTTTATCAACGAAAGTTCGTCAGGGAACCTTCAAGCTCT
>JBARKD010000939.1:0-2083 GCA_049800615.1 Acidobacteriaceae bacterium
GCGCTAAACATACTGATGGTGCGGCTGGCTTCTTCGTGGCATTTGCGAACCAGCTGGTAGGCCACGCTCAATTGCTCTGCAATGATCGGCGAATCCTTGTGACGGCTGCGCATTACGCTGCGTCGTATGCCCTGGATCTGATAACCAACACCGGCGAAGCTCTGCGCCATGGTGTCGTGAATCTCGTGCGCCAGCCGCTCGCGCTCCTGCGTGATGGCAAGAGCCTTCCATTGCTGGATGCGAAAATAGATGAGCTGCGCCAGCAAGGCTGCGGCAAGAACGCCGACAAACAGCATGCCAATGTGCCATGGCGTCCACCATGGCGGCCCGGTAAAAACAACCAGTTGCTCGACCGATTGCGTGTGTTGCTTCATTTCCAGGTAGTCGGCCCATGTGGCGGGAGCAACGCTGACGTTGCGCCACATGCCGTTGGCGTTCAAAGAACGCACACCAATCCGGCCCTGTTTCACACAGTACCGTTCCTCAAATGCCAGCCAGGAGGTTTCGAGCGTTTTCAGATTCTGCACCGAGGCGGCTATGTGGCAACCATACGCAGTGACTTGCATACGGTACCAGACGTAAGGTGAGAACCCGCCAGGCACCGGAATGGGCCTCGCTTCCACCCAGGCTCCATAGTTTGCCCGCCCAATCACCAGCGTCCCGTCAAGACTGCGCAGGCCGACGAAATATCCGTTGTAAGCATCGGTGCCCTCTGTCTCATCGTTCGACCGAAGGATGAGACCCATGTCGGCAGCCACGGCATCGAATCGCATATCGGAGCGAAGGGTGTAATTGGCCCATTCGCTGGAGCCCGCGACCAGCTTGGCGCCCCGCTCGTACGATTTGCTCATCACAAAGCCGTCGCCAAAATCCCACTGGCCGCCAATGGCCCGGAACTCGCCCGGCTCCCCTTGCAGCAACGCGAAGGAGTGCCTGGGCACATCGCTCCCGCGCCCCCTCCGATGCAGGAGATACCAGCAGCCAAGCCCCAGAAGAAGCAACCCGAGTCCTACGGCAAAAAGCCGCCTGGGAGTCGCATCGTGACACCGTAACGTCTTCATCGCCAGCCATTGTACGGGTGGGATTCGCCGCTGGCCAGACAGCAATAGTTCATGTGCACCAGAAGAGCACGGTAAATTTGAACCATTGCACGCTCCGGTATTCCTTTTCGACCACCGGTGGTCTATAAAACAACTTGCTCCGGATGACGAAACGAAGGGAAAGCATGAACGAACTGGCACAGCAGGGCTGCGCGCGCCACGCGCGCTGGTTACTCCTTATCGGTCTTGGGTTGGCAGCTCTGAGCAGCGCTCGATTCGCCGAAGCACAGGACCGGTATCCCGCGGTCCCGCTCATCACGAATAATCCCTATTTCAGCATTTGGTCCATGGCGGACCACCTGACCGACATAAACACCCGCCATTGGAGCGGCCTGGATCAACCGCTCATCGGGATCGCACGCATCGACGGCGTGGCCTACCGCTACATGGGCTTGGACCCGCGCCAGGTTCCCGTCATGCAACAGACATCGTTGCAAGTGACGCCTCTGCACACCACCTACACGTTTGAAAAGGCGGGCGTTCGCCTCGAAGTCAGGTTCTTTTCTCCGGCCCTGCCGCGCGATCTGGAGCTCTTATCGCGGCCCGTGAACTACCTGACATGGAACGTCAGCTCCAGCGACGGACGGGCGCACTCCGTAGACTTATTTCTCGATGTCAGTCCCCTCGTCGCGGTGAATACGGGCGATCAGGACGTCGTTTGGGGCAGATCGAAGCTGCCCGGCATGGACGTTTTACGAGTCGGTTCGACAGAACAGCGAGTGCTGAGCCGCGGCGGTGACAATCTCAGAATTGACTGGGGCTACTTCTATCTTGCAGTTCCCAACCAGCCGGGAACCACTCTGTCGACCGCATTTAAAGCTGTCCCTGCTTTTATCGCCACCGGCTCCCTTCCCCAGGGCGATGACCTGGATATGCCTAGGCAACCGCGTACCCAGGCTGCGCATTTAGCGGCTGCATTCCATATGGACGTCTCGACGACTGGCCCGCAAAGCCGACACGTCTTGCTCGCCTACGACGACAAC
>JBARKD010000940.1:0-6199 GCA_049800615.1 Acidobacteriaceae bacterium
CTCCTATCGCTTTGCCCCTCGTTTCGCTCGCACCATGAATGAAGCCAACGAGGTCTTCGCCGACTTTTTGTCAGACCATGCCGCCATCAGCGTCGATCTGCCGATCGTCCAGTCGGCTGCGCCGAGCCCGAAGAAGTAGAAACACGGCGGGGTGCCCCGGTCCCCAATTCGGCTCGAACATTTCCCTTTGAGGCACGCTCATGATGCATGTTCTTCACAAAGGGGCTTAGGCATGCTTACGGCGAAACAGCCCGAAATCTTTTGCCCCTGTTCAGTGGCCTATTCAGATTTGGCGGCACCCGGGACGACGAGGTCGTTGTCGACGCTAAAGACCCCAGGAGCAGAGTTCGCCTGTATGCCGGCAATGGCCTTGTCGCTGTCGTTGTTGACAACTCCGTAGAGGGCAACGTTTCCATTTTTCACGATAATGTGGATGGCATGGAATCCCCGGGGCGGATCATTGGTGATGCCGCCGGCCATCAATGCTACGCTGCGGCCGCCGGGTCTCATCGCTTGCGCGACACTCCCCTGGTTGGCGTTATATTTCCGCAGGCTGGCCTGGGAATAGATGCGGTTGTAGACGGCGGCGCGGATACGATCGTCGTTACCAGAGGTCGGGAGGACCTCGATCTGGTTATCCACCGACTCGACTCCTTCAAGGCCCTTGAGAACGTTGGCTGCGCCGCTCTTGAGAGTCGGACGAGAGGCGAAGCCTTTCAGAACCACCGTTTTGCCATGGAAACCGAAGGTGATCCAGTCGAAAACGCCGTAATTAGTGAGGCTGGCGAGCCTCTTCTGCACCTCATTGGCGATGCGTAGCGCATCGTCTTGCCCCCAGGTACCGGAGGAGTTTTGGGCAATGACTGCGGGAGCAGCAAGGCTGAAGATGAGAGCGGCCGCAACTAATGGCAATGTACGGCGAGTCAGAGAAGATAGGACGTTCATTGGTTGACTCCGTGCACTAAGAGATTGCCTTCGGCCGATACGATACAACTGACCGAGGTTTGCGTCTACTGTTCCTGGCCATCTTGCGGCCCGAAGTGTCGTGTTGGCCCTGTCGTGGCCTTATCTGTTGGGCCGGCTCTTGTCACCGGCAGCCTTCTTTTAACGAATGGTTAAGTTCCGCGTCTTGCATGTATACACTGTTGGGCGGATTTCTCAAAGTACCCTACTTATCGTCAGCCTTATTCTTGTGGAACATCCGCTTGATGTCAGGAGCAAACTCCGCCAGTGCGTCGACCGCCACACCCACCCAAGCCTGTGTGACCACGCTTTGATAGCCCTTAGGCAGCACGCTGGGATAGTCAGGTTCCCATGATGCAACGGTGACCCCGGCCCCAAACGCCGCCGCATAGGACATGATCTGAGGCCGTATTGCTTTATCGTCAGCGCCGCCGTAGGTGATGAAGTTTCGGACCACAGCGTGGCGAATTCTTGGCCAGGCGCCTGCGCAGCGGCAACGGTCATAACGGGGCTCGAATCCAGCCACCGCATTGCCCAGCGAGGTTAACGAGTTCTGAATGACATTCCCGGCATAGAGCGAGCCGACACGTTTGGCAAAACCTGAAGCGCCATCCCCCCAGTCCGGTTCGGTCTCGTTGACCTGGTCGTGTATTGCGAACAATCCGGTCTTCACGTAGATTCCGGGAGTTGTATAGGTCTGTCGAAGATAGAGTTTGAAACGCCCGTGCCCGGTGAGCGGGACAATGGGCACATCCTTGGGGATATATGCACCATACACCCAGTTCACGGGTAGGGTAGTGTTGACCGTTTCCGGAGATTTGTTTAGTTCTTGCCCTATACATGAGGGGACCAGAAGCGGCAGAGCCAGCATAGTCACGCGAGCTGCGAGCAGGCCAAGGCCGCCTGAAAGACAGCCGCTGATTCTCTGAAGCGACCCGAGCAGACGTGAGAATGTCATTCCATAAACATTGGGCATCGTACGACCTAGCTTCGACATCGAATCACACTTGCTGCTGGCCCGTAATTCCCGTCCTGGACCTGTCTGCGGCAGCCCACGCCCGCAAACCTCCTTTCAAGACTACGAAGCTGGATTGCGAATGGAGAACTAGTAAAACTCGTAGCGTTTCGGTAGAAAAGCTACTTGTTGCGTTAACTCTCGACCAGACAGGCTCAGCCGTGCTCATCGGTTCGATTGAAACTCGGAGTTTCTTCGCTTGCGCCAGGCATTTGATGTGCCGAACTGTCACTTATGACAGGTTCAAGAGGCGGTAGCAGCAGATATGCTAGCAGTCTGACGAAGTGCCGTATGGGAGACCATCCCCACCTGCGACAACCGTCATGACTCCTGAGGAACCCGCGATGAAACCCGTTCTGCGCGCCGGTACTGCTTCGCTTTTAACCGTTGTGTTCTCATCGATGAGCATCATGACCGGCTGCAAGTCGGCGGAATCCCCTCCACCACAGAGCCAGGCTGCTGCTCCGGCTCCGGCTGCACCCGCGACTCCGCCGCCGCAGCAAATAAGCGTGGACGATCTCGTCGCGCCCATCGCTCTCTACCCCGATCAACTACTGGCGCAGATTCTCACCGCCTCTACCAATGCCCAGGAGGTCCTCGACGGCGGTAACTGGTTGCTGGAAAACCAGAATCTCAAAGGGGATGCACTTACCAATGCCGCGAAGCGGGCTGGCTTCAGCCCCAGCGTGCAATACCTGATGAGCTTTCCCCAGGTTGTCGACAACATGTGCCTGCAGCTCGATTGGACCCGCGAGCTCGGGCAGGCCTTCCAAACAGACCAGAAGGGCGTGATGGACGCAGTCCAGCGCAAGCGGGCTCAGGCGCAGCAGACGGGCAACCTCAAATCCAGTCCGCAGATGACGGTCGACACCAAAAAGGCCGATAACGGTCAGCCCTACGTCGAGATCAAGCCTGCGAATCCACAGGTCGTCTATGTTCCTCAGTACAATCCCGTCACCATTTACAACACGCCGGCTCCGGCAACCGTAGTGGTTACACAGCCCGCAGCCGCGCCGGTCCCGCAAGCGCAATCCGGAGTCAGCACTGGTTCCGCGGTCGCTATTGGCCTTCTCTCATTCGGGGTTGGCATGGCTGTCGGTTCGGCGATCAACCGCAACAACTACTATCCTTACCCCGCATGGGGATATGGGGGCGTCTACTATAGCGGCCGTCCCTACTATCCACCTCCCTACCACCCCGTTTACCCGGGATATCGGCCTGCGTATGGCTACCACCCTCCGGCGCATTATCCCTGGACCCAATACAACCAAAACGTCAACGTGACCGTGAACAACAACTACTACAACAAGTTCAACAACGCCACGCTGTACGGCGGAAATAACAACGTGAATACCACCAACGCGAACACTATCAACGCGAACAATCGTCAAGCTTTGGCCGCGGGCAATCAACCTGCCGGCCAGCCCAGCTGGAAAGGTCAATCTACGTATCAGGGGGCTCGGCCCAACAACGCGAACCAACAGCCCAGCGCGTCTATGGCCAACGCGAATCCGGCGAATCGAGCCAATGCCGGCTCCAACGGCACGCCAAACCGCCCAAACGCGGGCAACAGCGTGGCGACGGCGAACCGGCCGAATGCCGGGAACAACTTGGCTACAACGAACCGGCCCAATGCGTCTAACAACGGTTCGTCGAATCGCCCGAATCTTGCAGCGAGTCCCGGCGGGAACAACCTGAATCGACCGAACACTGCAAATGCAGCTGCCATCAACCGGCCTAACGCTGCCAATCCCAGCACCATGAATAGAGCCGCCGCCCCTTCGAACATGAATCGAGGAGGCGATCGTGGCTACGGTAATGGCGCAACTCGTCCCGTCGGTGGCAGCGCGGCTCCTGCTTCTCAGGTACAGAACCGTGGAGGAGGTGGTAACACCGCCTTTGCCAACGGCGGCAGCGCCAGGTCTGAGCGAACAGCCAGCAATCGCGGGCAGGCCAGCATGGGCGCCGGCCTCCGTGGTCGAAAGAGCTAGTTACTCACGGTGCGGGGCTACCGCAGGCAATCGAGGTTATCGGCAATGAAATGCAGGATTGCGAACTATCTTCTCCTTTCCATTCTTTTGATTACGGCCTTGCCTACGAAGTCCCCTGCACAAGGGACGGACCAGAAGACCTTTTCTTCCTCAGAGGACGCGCTTACCGCTTTCGTCCAGGCTGTGCGCGACGGGGATCCTTCTCAGCTCGGAGCAATCCTCGGCCCTGGCACCGAGCAGATCGTTTCCTCTGGCGATTCTGTCGCTGACAAGAACGCTCGAGATTCTTTTCTAAGGCGGTACGATGTACGGCACTCGCTCGTGCCCTCTGGCCAGGGCGAATTCACACTTCAGGTCGGCAAAGATGCCTGGCCGCTCCCCATCCCGCTCGCCCACAACAGCGGCAAGTGGTATTGGGATGGACAAGCAGGCAAAGACGAAATTCTTTATCGGCGCATCGGCCACAATGAACTGGCGGCCATCAATGTGTGCAAAGGTATCGTCGCCGCCCAGCACGACTACGCAGCTTCCGCCCACGACGGACAACCCGCAGGGTCCTACGCAGCGCGCATCCTTAGCGAACCAGGTAAACAGAACGGGCTCTATTGGGAGGTCAAAGAAGGCCAGCCCGAAAGCCCGGCTGGACCGATGATTGCCCAGGCTGCCCAGGAAGGCTACGACACCAGCAAGCGCATGCCCTATCACGGTTATTACTACCGCGTGCTCCCGGCTGGCGGTGGATTCGGCTTCGTCGCCTTTCCCGCGGACTATCGCTCGACGGGTGTTATGACATTTCTCGTCAACCAGAGCGGCGTTATCTATCAAAAGGACCTCGGCGAGAACACAGCCACGATTGCGAAACAGATGGCTTCCTACGATCCGGACAAGACTTGGCGTGTGGTGAAGTAGTCACGCCAACGCTGGGTCAGGACAGCATGCAGATCACGGGCCTTCTCACAGGTCTGCGATAAATCTGATGGCTGTGATGCTCGGCAGAAACAGGTACGCAGAGGCTTTGGTCGTAGCGAAGCTTGAGAAACCTTTTACCTCGATCGGCGGGCCTCCATTTGCCTGCGGTATCACGAAAATGCTTTCCGCTGGGTCCTGGGCGCCAATCAGTGGATCTTTCGACTTTGGGTCAAGCCTGACGGCCCCAGCGAATTCGGCGTCATTTACCCAACGCCGCTGCACGAACTCATACTGGTTTTCAATGTTCGAGTTAATGAAATAAAAGAGAATCCCGCGCTCGATGCCATCGTAAGGTTTGCTTGGATCATAGACGGGCCCGTAAGGCAGACCGCGACGAATCAACCGGTGAGAATTATTGCTGCCTCCGGGTAGTCCCTGGCCCGCAACGGGCTGACCTCGCGGATTGACGCGGCGTATGTGTGCGCCGACAGGACAGCGGATCCCCTTCGGATCTCCCGAACCATCAGCATTTACATACTCAAAATTGTTCATCTGTTCGGGCGAAATCCCTCCGGTAGGGCTATCCGTCTCCGGTGACAAGACGAGAGGAACACCGTTGCGCCATCGCCCACACATCTTTGCCGCGAGCAGTTCAGGATCTATCTTGTCTTTGTTCGACTGCAGAAAATTTTCAAAGCCAACGACGTCGGTCTCGATTTTTTTGAAAACTGCAAAGCTACCGTTTAGGCTAAGTGTTCGCGGCTCCGGTATGTTGTAGTTCTCAGCGTCTTCCCGCAGGACGAAGAGCCATGGCTCGCAGGGCTGCTGGTGATCGGGGTGGTATTTTTCCGGGCCGCCGCGAACGGTGGTCATACTGATGCCGTCGGTATATCCGAAGTGAAGGTTGCTGGTAAAAACGGGTTGGCCATTTTGCATTTCCATCAGAGCCATCCCGTCTTGGCGCCAGATTTCGTGAAAGGCATTGCCCTCGGCAAACCAGGCGGACAGCCTATCGCTGTAGCTCTTCATCGCTTCCGGGCTGATGGCGTGCAGCGTCACCAGGACCTGATCGTGCCCTTTTCCAAAACCGCCAATCCAGTTCTGGGGCGAGCCTGCTCCGGTATCTCCGATCAACTCCGCTCGTTGCGCGGCTCCGTCCGTGAACGCACCAAACGACGTCAAATCTAGCGTCGGGACGCGTTCTTTCATCTCCAGCGCAACCAATCCGGGCCATGTGATACCGATGTTGAGACAATAATCGGGCTTGCAACGCGGGGTGTCCGAGGGATTGTCTCCGGGGCCGGGCTCGAACCCCACGTGC
>JBARKD010000941.1:0-2409 GCA_049800615.1 Acidobacteriaceae bacterium
GCCCGTCCCGGCCTGATTGCAGATCTTGAGCGCATGCGGTACCCCGACGTCCTGGCTACAGTCGCATCTTGAGCGGCAGACGTTGCCTATTTGAAATGAATGAAGGAGGTCGTCATGCAGGACAAACGCATCGCCCTGGTCACCGGGGCCAATCAAGGAGTGGGATTTCAGGTCGCAAAGGCACTCGTGACAAACGGCGTCACTGTGCTGGTCGGGTCGCGCAACTTTGAGCGGGGCGAGGCTGCGGCCAAAGATATCGGGCCTGGCGCCATCGCGCTCCAACTGGACGTGACGGATCGAGTCTCGATCGCCACCGCGGCGGAACGCATCCGCAAGGAATTCGGCCGCCTCGATCTGCTGGTTAACAACGCAGCTATCTCGAATACGAGGAAGGGCAGCTTGTCCCTCCAGGAGTACAGGAAGATAACCCGCCCGAGCATCGCATCCCTCGACGAAATCCGGGCGGTGTGGGAAACCAATGTGTTCGGCGCACTCGCCGTGTATCAGGCGATGCTGCCACTACTGCGCGAGTCGTCTGAAGCCCGCATCGTCAACGTGTCGAGCGGAGTCGGCTCGCTAACGTCGAATGCCGACCCATCCCACCCATTCCACGCGTCCTACGGCCCGGTGTATCCGGCATCCAAGACGGCTCTCAACGCGATAACCTTGGCCATGATGATCGAGCTAGAGTCGACCGGGATCAAGGTCAACTTGGTCTCACCCGGATTCACCAAGACGAACCTCAACGGATATGAGGGCACGGAGTCTGTCGAGGATGGCTCCCGCGAGGTGGTGCGCGTTGCACTTCTTGGCCCCGATGGCCCAACAGGTACATTCACGCGCTGGGAAAACGTAACGATCCCGTGGTGATGTAGTCTCTAGCGCGTGATAAAGGAAAAATGGCCCGTGAAAATCATAGGAATCGAAGAGCATTTTGTTACTGCTGACATCCGTGCTGCCTGGGCAGCATCTCCGATCGGACAAGAGGGTACCGGTGGGTTCGACCGAGGTGAAATCGAGGAGCGGCTCGACGACTTGGGGGAGCACCGGTTAGCGCTGATGGATGAGAGCGGGGTAGATGTCCAGGTGCTCTCGTGACTACGCCAGCTTTGCACAACCTTGAACCAGAGGAAAGCGTGACTCTAGCACGGGAAACCAATGATTTGGTGGCCGCAAGTGTGGCGAAGTACCCCACACGATTTCAGGGCTTTGCCACGCTGCCAACCGCAGCGCCGAAAGAGGCTGCGGCCGAACTTGAGCGGGCTGTGACTCGCCTTGGGCTAGTGGGGACCATGCTGTGCGGTCGCACACGCGAGAAGAATCTGGATCATCCAGACTTCTTACCAATCTTTGAAACCGCCGCAAGACTCACCGTTCCTCTGTTTGTGCACCCTCAGATACCGCAACGTGCCGTCAGGGAGGTTTACTACTCAGGTTTCAGCGATCTGATCGATACCGCATTCGCAACGTTTGCGCTGGGGTGGCACTACGAAGCCGGTATCCAGTTCGTACGTCTGATCCTGGCCGGTGTTTTTGATAAATATCCCGATCTGCAAATCATCCTGGGCCATTGGGGCGAAGTTGTGCTCTTCTATCTGGAACGGCTCAATTCACTGGCTCGTGTCGCGCATCTGCAGAGACCCATCGCCGACTATATTCGGCAAAACCTCTACGTGACGCCGAGTGGCATGTGGAGTCAGTCCTATCTTCAACGCACACTTGAACTGGTTGGACCCGAACGCATTCTGTTCTCCACGGACTACCCCTACCAGTATCGCCCGGGCAGACCGGGTCGATCCTTCATTGAAGAAGCAGCTCTCTCTCCGGAGCAGAAGGAACTGTTTGCTCACGGGAACTGGGAGCGGCTGATTGGATCAGTACGCCAAACCTGAACACGCCTCAACGTCAAGGAGAACACCATGCCCATACCCGATCGATGGCGACAAGCCGACTTCTCGTTATTTATCTTGATCGCGACATAGAGTTCGTCTGGACTCCGAAGCATTTGGACAAAATGAGCTGGCACCGGAGTTCGTCGGTTCACATTAAGCCTTTGCAACCAACAAATTCTTTCTTTTCAGCGAACCCCGCAACCATCCGAATTGACAGTCTAGATTTCCAATCCGGCAGACGATCAAAAAGGAGATAATTTCCGAATCGCCGTCATGCGAGAAGCGTCTGTTATGGGGCGACTTCATGAGCCCAAAACGCTTCCCAAATATAGGGTCAGCGCCTTCTTGAATTCTTCCACAATCAAGTCTTTCGCCTTATCGCCCGCTTCTCCATAGAGGGCCTTCAAGCCTCTAACCATCTCGAGAGTCACGTTCGCAGCCAGCAGTGCTCGTTCGTCTGAAAGGGATGGGTTCTTTGCTCGAAAGGCATTCGCGATGTTGGCTCGCAAGACTCTCT
>JBARKD010000942.1:0-3842 GCA_049800615.1 Acidobacteriaceae bacterium
ATCGTAGAGATGGTGTGCTTCATCCCAAGGTGACGGAGTCGCGCCCCTGCAGCACCAGCTACCAGGCGAAAATGGAAAGTAGACCGAAGATGCCAGTTGCAAGACAAAAGCGGCGGAGCATGATTGCACAATACTATATGCCTGCAATCGCATACAACGTTGGAATGTCCCACTCAATCGTTTCTGCGGGTTTTGGCCCGCCCGCGCCTTGGGGCAAAGCCAGAGATGGCATGTGCTCAGGCAAAAAATGGCGCAGAGGATAACACCCGCTGCGCCCGGAGGTTACTCTCAAAGACTTTAGAACAGGAATTTGCCGCCGAACTGGAGTTCACGGGGATCGTAGGTGTTCGTTACCTGGCCAAAGTTCGCATCGGTAAAGCCGGTGTCAATGCCGTTGAACTCCGTGTGGTTGAAAGTATTGAAGGACTCGAAGCGCAGTTCGAAGCGCGGTCCCTCTGCCGTTGTGATGGGGAAGGTCTTGAACAGGCTCAGATTCCAGTTAGCCAGTCCCGGACCAACCACGCTGTCCTTGCCCGCGTTGCCAAAACCGCCATTCGGACCCACGGGTTCATCCCAGGCTGCCGTCGGCGCCGCAAAGGCTCTCGCGTTGAACCACGCTTTCTGCGTCTTCGCTCCGGAGACGGACCCGACCTTGTCCGGACGGTTGGTGACCGAACTGGACAGGCCAAGCACATCAGGCGAGTAACTCACGTTCACCGGTGAGCCGCTCTCCGCCTGGGTGATGCCGGAGATTTCCCAGCCGCCCAGCGCCTCGCGCTGCAGATCATTTCCGCCCTGACGATAGAACGGCAGATGGTAGATGAAATTCGCATTGAAGATATTCCTGCGGTCCATCTCTCCCGAGCCGCGGTCGTATTTCAGGTTGAACGGATTGGAAACCTGTCCGCTGGAACCGGCCAGCGGAAACGACGTCTCGTCTCCGCTCTGAATGTCGATCTCATGCGACCAGGTGTAGGCAAGCTGGACAGTCAATCCATGCCGGTTTTCCATTCGCAGCGCCGCCTGCAGCGAATTGTAGGTCGAGTTCGTTGCTGTTTCTTCCTGGTTGATGCCGGAGTACCCCTGGTAAATCCGGTGCAGATTCGCGTTGGTCGATCCCGTCGCGACCCCCTGCCGGTCAGTGAGGTCGCCGAGCGGAAGCGTATTGATAGCCCGAATATCCTGCTGATGCCATCCCGTCGAACCGACGTACTGCGTGACCATCACTACCGACGGGGCCAGCTGATGCTGCACACCCAGACTGTATTGAAACGTCGCGGGGTCCGGATAGTAATACGCCATCCCGACGACACTCGCAGGGAAGGTCGGTGTGGTTGCCGTCCCGCCGGTCAGGTCACTGGTGCTGGGATTGGAGAAATAGACATCGCTGGCCTGCGGTTGATAGGCAAAGGGAGGGTTCGTGTCTGCGTCGTAGGCGTCATTCCCCTGGATGCGCTCGAAGAACAGTCCCGCTCCGCCGCGCAGCACCGTCTTGCCGCTCCCAAACAGGTCATACGCGAAGCCCACTCTCGGCTGCACGGTTCCCCAAAAATTCTCTACCACTCCTCTAGGAAACCGATTCACGCCCGCCAGCTGCAACCCGTTCAGATAGAATGGGGCTGCCGCCCCTGCGGGTTGGCTGAAGCCGGGTCCTGCCGCATCGAGGCTTCCGTCCGCGTTGAAGAGCGGCGCGTCGGCGGGATTGTAGTCAGCCGGTACAAAATTCGCCAGCCGGTTGTTTTTCTCGTACACGTGCGGCAGCGCGTCGTAGCGTACCCCCAGATTCAGTGTCAGGCGCGGAATGATCCGCCAGTTATCCTGGCCATACGCGGAGTACGTATTGTTGATCCAGTGATCGGTCAGCAGCGCCTGGAGCTGCTGGAAACTGTCTGCGAATCCGAGCAGGAAATTCAGATACGAGTCTCCTGAGAAATCCGTCCCAAAGGCATAGTTGCCCTCGGTGTTTTGCTGAAATTGCTGGTTCTTGTCCTCGCGCATGTACGAGCCGCCGAACTTGAACTGATGCTTGCCTATGTTCCACGAGAAATCGTCTCTGATCTGGTAATCGAGAAAGGAGTTGTGCCACGGCCAGTAGTTGATCGTCCACGTGGTACCCAGCGGAGCTCCGAAAGCCACCTGGGGCAGCCGGTTCAAAGCGTTGTTTCCGGTGAAATAGCTTCCTGCATTCCACCCCGAGGGCTCCGCGTAGATTCCAGCGGGCGTGATGCTGATGGTATTCCCGTTAACGTCCAGAGAGGTTTCGTTCAGCAGAGAGGGAGAAATGGTCTGCGTCAGTTTGATCACCGACGCCCAGGAAGGATTACCGAACACATCGCCGGTCGTGTCGTAGCTGTCGCCGCTCCACATCGTCGGGAAGATGGTCTGAGACATCTGATCGTGGATCCAGTGTCCCATCAGGTGCATTTTGTCCGTGATGTCATGGTCGATGCGCACCACGTCTTCCCGCACATAGGTCGGCTGCGTGGGGGAGGCGGTGTACTGCGGCAGGGAGACGCTTCCCGAATTCGGCGCTGGAATAGCTCCGGTGCTCATAAACCGCACTGCATTGGGATCGATCAGGTTGGCGGGGATCACGTTTCCGGGAAACGGGTTGCCCGCCGTCAGCCCATCCTGCGCATACAACGCCAGCTTGTTGGGATCGTTGGTCTTCGGTACGCAGGGCCAAGTGGTGTTGCAGATTCCCGCAGGCAACGCCTTGGCCTCGTTCCAGGGAGCATAGTTGAGCGCCGCGCCCGAAGCCGGAATATCCACCACGGGAACCGTATTGGCCGGCGACGGATTGGCTCCCTGTATGTAACGCCGCCATTCCTCGTCCACGAAGAAGTAGGTCCTGCTCTTGTCGATCGGGTAGATTCGCGGTATGACGACCGGCCCGCCGATGTCCCCGCCAAAGATGTTCAGACGCAGTTCAGGCTGAGGGGTTGGCGGGCTCGAGAGCTTCGAGAAGTAGTTATCGGCGTCGAAATCGTCGTTGCGGTTGAACTCCCACAGTCCTCCGTGCAGCCGTTTCGTTCCCGACTTCAGCACCATAATGACCGTTCCGCCGGATGCAATTCCGTAGTCCGGGCTGTAATTGCTGTCCAGTGTCTGAAATTCCGCCAGCGCGTCGGGCGAGGGCATCAAATCGAATTTTCCGCCCGATCCGCGATCGTAGGCCTCCCCGCCGTCGATCAGCCAGTCGTTGTGGTCCGGCCGCATGCCGTTGAAGCTGATGGCGAAGTTGCTGCCCTGGGCCGTCACACCGTTGAACGACGGCATCATCGACCCTGCTGAAACTCCGGTGCCCAGCGTCGTCAGCGACGTCACATTGCGGCCGTTGGTGGCCAGCTGCGAAATCTGCTCGCCTGTGATCAGATTACTGACTTCATTCGTCTCGGTCTGAAGGTGAAGAGCATTTGCAGCCACGGTCACCGTCTGATTGTTGCCGCCCACGGTGAGCGGAACATCTTCCCGCACAGTAGCCGCGACGTTCATCACGATCCCCGTCTTGTTGTAGCTCCTGAACCCCGGAGCCTCGACTACCAGTGTGTATGTCCCGATGTGCATCGCCGCAAAGTCGTAGAGGCCCGCCCCGTTGGATGTCGCAGTCCGCACTTCTCCTATTGCCGTGTTGGTCGCGGTCACCTTCGCATTCGGAACGACCGCTCCGCTGGGGTCGGTTACCGTTCCTGTCAGTTCTGCGTTCTCCTGTGCCCAGCCGACAGGTGCAAGAGAGATCGCCAGCAAACCCGTGGCCAGCCATGTTCTCAATCTGATCATTCATTGCCTCCCGGAGCTACAGCACATTGCGCCGACCAGGTTGCCAGGTCGAACTACAGGAT
>JBARKD010000943.1:0-8149 GCA_049800615.1 Acidobacteriaceae bacterium
GTCCAACTCACCTTCTGAATCCAACTGGGCGAAACCAGTACCTTCTTACCCGGCCACCAATTCTTCGTTAGCACCTCAATGTAGCGGATTGCCCAATTCTGGTCGTCTACGATGAAACCTGCCACATGGCCGATCTCGCCATCCTCAGCCTCAATGTGATAACCGGTGACCGCCCCAGTACTCCGTAGATGCGAATCCATCGACTCTTTCCGGATCCTCTCGGCCAGCACAGCCTTGGGACTCGATATTCGATTTGACAAGCCCGACGGATAGGCCCCCGGGCCCCATAGGAAGGGTCCCCCCCAATAATTGGGATAACTGTAATAACCGAGATATTCGGTCTCGTACTGCCGGGAAACGGGCCGCTGCGTGTCTCTGTTAGGGCTATTCTCCACTTGCTTTTTCGTCAGAGCAACATCCAATCGCTTGCCTTGCCAGTCCATGTTCGTCACAGAGAATGGTGAGATCAAAACTTCCCGGTCGCTTAGCCAGCTTCCGGTTGCCGCCGTCAGGTAGCGAATCGCCCATGTCTCGTCGTCGAAATATAACTGATCGACAGTTCCAATCTCGCCGTCCGTGGCCCGGATCACAAGACCTTTCACTTTGTTCACATTCGTTAGCATCGGTAGTCCTCCGTGTTTGTCCTTGTCGTTGACCACCCGAACTTAAGTCAGGTGGCGCATTCGCGCTCTAGCAAGAGTGACCAAGTCACGGTTTCTGAGTCAGAGCTTCCGCGCCTTGAAACGGTCGTGTTTTCTCGCCCAATTCTTGGGTGAGCTTGTGAACATTCATAGAATGTTCGTGCGCCTGTTTGCTGAGCTCGTGAGCAGTGAGGTGATCTTCTTTGCCATGGGCGACAGCTGCCGCCGCGTGCGCATGGGCCGCAAGGTTGTGGAGTTCTGCAGCTCGCTCGTGTGGTCTCTGTGACATGACGGTTCTCCTGGCCAGCGTGCGTGTGCTTATCGCATTTCGGGAGCAATGGGCTTAGGCAACGCGGTCGTTGCCATTCCAATACTCCTCCGGAACGTCGTCCTCCGGCACTTGGCGGGTCGTGACCTCTGAGACATCCGGATCTTTGGCGTTCTCTACACCGTCGACGATCGAGGCTTCGAAAGCGTTTCCCTCTTCCACTAATTCTTCGACGCTCTCGGAATCCGCTTCGGCCGGGCGCGACAGGCCCTGAATGTCGCCGGACTGCCCGGCTGAGTTTGCTTCACGTTCCTCTTCGTCGCGCTCGTTGTTGCGCCGATTATCTGAAACCATGGGTTCTTGCCTCGTTGAGAATGAGCTACCGCCTTTCTGCGGCTCTGGGTACTACGCGGCCACTGGTTCCGCGGTATGCAGTGTTGAGTGGGCAGGATTCGTGCTTTCGATGATCTCCTTCGCCTTGGCCACTTCTGCAGCCGTCCCATGGGTGATCAGGAGAAACTGATCTGTCGTGAGCGCCGTCTGGTACTTCACAATGCTGTCCTTGGGGATGCCTATGCTGAAGAGACCCGCTCCCAAAACGCCCAAAGCTCCAACTTCCACGGCGCCTTCCAACCCTGCCACAATCCACGCCACCAGAGGTCCGGCCACTAAAATTGGCCCGAGACCCGGGATCACGAACATCGCGGATCCGAACAAGAGTGCCCAAAAGCCTCCCCAGAACGCACCAACCTTGCCCCAATATTTCATGCGGTCGCCGGTGTTGTAGTAGCCGACTACTTGCTCATCTGTGTGATATCCCTTTCCAACGATCGACAACTTGTGCATGTCGACGCCGCCGCGCTGAAGTTCCTTCACCGCTCGATCCGCATCCGTATGAGTGTGATAAATCGCGACAACTGAATTTTCGATAGACATTTGTTAATCTCCTTGGCTACTTGCCGGAATTCTTCAATCCATCAACATAGGTTCCCATTCGCAGTATGACAACGCATACACGCGAAGACTGGTCCCTATTGCTCAGTATCAGTGTTTAGTCCGGTGTTCGATTACACGCCCACGAACTCAGGACGGTAATCCTTCCAAATCCCCGTAGCCGGTGAGATCACACGGACGGGAGCATCTTCAGCGTGCTTCGCGGTCCTCGCCCATTGCCAGGCGTTCTGCATTTCGGAGGATTCGAAGTAGCGCGTCTCTGACTGGAGAACAGCGGCTCCGGCAGTAAAAAGCTCCACGACTTCTTCCCAACGGTGGACTCCGACGACTGCCATCCGAGCGATATGGCTTGTATGCTTCTGGAGAAACCGCAGATCATTCCGGCGTGCCTTCCATTCGGCTCCGTGCATTTCCGTCAGTTTTCTTCAGACGTTCAATCACCGGCACACCTGGCTGTTTCGTTTGAAAGCCGTACTTATTCTTCCGAGACATCGGGATCTACGACAGGCCAGCCGCGTCGCAGCCCAGAGAAAAATACACAATCCCCGGTCAAGTGGAGCGGAAACGATGTAGTTGCTAGTCGTCAATTCGCTTCGCGGCCGAGGAAAATAAATATTCCATTCTCACGCGCATACCACGCTCCCTCACATTGCCTGCATCGTCACCTCGCTGCGCATACTGGGCAAATTCCGCGTTCGTGGTGATGCCTTTGTCTTTCAATAGTTGGATGAGTCCACCAATCTGAGCGTCAAGGGTTTCGAGATAAGGCAGCATTTCCTCAAACGCTTGTTCGGCAGGGAGCATCTTCTCAAACACAGCAGGATCCACTTTCATCTCATTCTCCTAGCCTACTATTGCCAACGCGCAAGGGCTGTCTGGGAGCGAGCGGTACCGTGGCCCCAGTCGCTCCATTGCAAATCATGCTACCAATCCCGATCGATGAGTTGCCCTCTACACCTAAGGGTAAAACTCAAGCACTAGGCTTTCTGGTCAAAAGTGAACACCATACCTAAACAAATAAATGATGATGGTGGATACCTTCGAGTCTGAAGCAAAGTGGCTCGCCGTCGATCGGCGGTACGGATTGCGGTACGTAAAGCTTCCTGCCTGTACGGACTAGCAAGGACTTAGGTGGCCGCCCGCTTGTGCCCCGATGATTACCTACGGCCAATCCCCATCCCACAAATCAACCCACACATCGAGCGCGATAGTCTTCGTGAAGACTCACGCGATCTGCTGGGCCATTGGCTCGGAAAACCTTGTCCCGGACTCGCGCAAGGCACGAACGTCTCTGATAGGGAGCTGACCGAAGAAACGGCTGTATTCGCGATTGAATTGGGTGGGACTCTCGTAGCCGACTTCAAAAGCGCGGCTGAAGATCGACACCATCGACCTTCTCTACCAGCACCGAGTCGATCCTGCCGCGCCGATTGAGGATGTAGCACGTACGGTGAAGGAACTCATCATAGCGGGCAAGGTCAAGCACTTCGGACTTTCCGAGGCCGGAGCGCGAACCATCCGCCGCGCGCACGCCGTGCAAGCCGTTACTGCCGTTCAGAGCGAGTATTCGCTGTGGACGCGAGACGTCGGGCAGAATGGCCTGCTAGCAACATGCGAAGAGCTGGGCATCGGCTTCGTTCCGTGAAGTCCCTTCGGCGCAGGCTTCCTCACGGGCAAGATCGACACGAAGACCACGTTCGATCCTACGGATTTCCGCAACATCTCGCCTCGCTTCACCCCTGAAGCACGCGCTGCGAACCAGGCTGTCGTTGACCTGCTGAAGACAATTGCGGACCAGAAGGGCGGGACTCCGGCGCAGGTCGTGCTTGCATGGCTGCTCGCCCAGAAACCGTGGATCGTTCCGATTCCGGGCACGACGAAATCCACCGCCTTAAGGAGAACCTCGGCGCTGTGAAAACACAGCTCACGGCCGACGACCTCCGCGACATCAACGCTGCGGCGGCAAAGATCGAAGTGCAGGGCGCGCGGTTGCCTGAGGCTGTATTGAAGATGTCAGAGAGCTGATTCGAAATCACTAGCGACGAGCCGCCAATCGGAGCGTCGAGGCAAACTCTATGAACAGAAAATACCAAAAGCCTTTCATCGCTCTGTGGTCGCCATGTCCGCGTTGACAACCGCCGCTGCCGCCGTGCTTGGGCCTGGCGCCTACTTGTTGGACGCTCGACTGTTCGGAAGAAAATTAATCAAGATACCGCCCGGACGGAATTCGTAAATCGAGCCGCTGTACTTGCACTTCAACGGATTACGGTCGAGACAGCTTGCTGCATAGGTCGGTCAGAACGTCCGGTCCTCACATTAGAGCGAAGGCTGGATTAGTCCTAAGCGGCCGCTTGCTTACTCTTCTTGAGGAATGCTAGTAGGTCGGCGTTAATCGTGTCGGCCTCAGTCGTGGGCATACCGTGAGGAAAGTCCTTGTAGACTTTAAATGTGCTATTCCTCAGCAACTTTGCCGACAGCGGTCCAGCCGCGACATAAGGCACGATTTGATCGTCCTCGCTATGCATGACCAGGACTGGCACAGTGATTTTCTTTAGATCTTCGGTGAAGTCCGTCTGGGAGAAGGCGACAATGCCGTCATAGTGCGCCTTGGTGCCTCCCATCATGCCTTGGCGCCACCAATTCCAGATCACGCCCTGAGAGGGTTTCGCGCCGGGCCGGTTGTAACCATAAAACGGTCCAGCGGGCACATCATAATAGAACTGAGCTCGGTTGGCGGCCAGTTGGGCTTGTAATCCGTCAAACACCTCCTTGGGCTGACCGGTCGGATTGGCCGCCGTCTTCAGCATCAGGGGAGGCACTGCGCTAATGATTGCTGCTTTTGCCACCCGACTTTCGCCGTGGCGAGCCAGGTAATGCACCACTTCGCCCCCGCCAGTGGAATGGCCGATGTGAATCGCATCCTTGAGGTCGAGATGTGCGGTCAGCGCCGCCAGGTCGTCGGCGTAATGATCCATATCATGGCCATCCCAGGTCTGGCTGGAACGTCCGTGACCCCGCCGGTCGTGAGCAATAACGCGGTAGCCGCGTTGACCGAAGAACAACATCTGGTTGTCCCAATCGTCCGCTGAGAGCGGCCAGCCGTGGCTAAAAACAATGGGCTGACCTTTGCCCCAGTCCTTGTAATAGATCTCCGTTCCGTCTTTCGTCGTAATCGTCGGCATGGGTATTCTCCTTTTGTGTCTAAGTCAGCCGGAAAATTGTGGACCCTCTGCTGTTCCCTTGTGATCTTACAGGTCTGCAAGTATTTCGAGCGTCAGTATTGTCCAAGCCTCGGTAAAAGGCGCTAGAATCACAGATCGTCTCGTCTACACCAGGGTTGTGGCTACAATTCGGATTTCTGCATTTGAACCCTAAACTGGCTGCATGTAAATGGGCAAAAACGACAAAGTGCGGGGCAAAAACGACATCGCCACAACCGGCGGACTGATTGAGATTGGTATCTTGCTTTATCCCGGCGCGCAGATGTCGGCAGTCCTCGGACTGACAGACCTTTTCGGCGTCGCCAATCGGCTGAGTGCTGAGCACGGCGGCACGAATCCGAGGGAGTTGCGGATCAGTCATTGGCAGTTACGGGATAAACCGAGTTATGAACTCGTACGCGTTTTCGACACCCACCAGCAACAACCTCAAAAGTTAGTTGGTTTGATCTTGCCGCCAAATCTCAATACTGACCCGCAGGGAGGGGTAATTCCTGAACTTCAAAGATGGGTTGAAACCCAGCATGCTTCGGGCTGTATCGTCTGCTCGGTTTGCGGGGGTGCTTTTCTTCTGGCCAAGACAGGGTTGTTGAATGGGCGATCCGCCACTACACATTGGACGTTCTCACAGACTCTGGCTGACCGATTTCCTCAAATTCGAGTAGACACTGAAAAACTGATTATCGACGACGGGGACATCATTACGGCGGGGGGCCTCATGGCTTGGGTCGATTTAGGATTGAAACTCGTCGACCGCTTCCTGGGTCCGACCGTCATGCTTGAAACAGCCCGGTTCTTTCTTGTGGATGTGTCGGGTCGCCAGCAGCGTTTCTACTCGAACTTCTCGCCCAAGCTGCATCACGGTGACGAACCGATACTCAAGGTTCAACAATGGCTTCAGACCTCTGATGTTAGCGGCCTGAATGTCTCGACGATGGCCGCGAAGGCCCAAATGGGCGAACGTACTTTCTTGCGCCGATTTCAAAAGGCAACGGGTCTGACGCCAACAGAATACGTGCAACACTTGCGCATAGGGAAAGCTCGCGAATCGCTTGAGTTTTCATCACTAGCCATGAAGGAAATTGCCTGGAAGGTTGGATATGAGGACTACGGTGCGTTTCGAAAAGTATTCCAGAAAATCATGGGACTCACTCCGGGAGATTATCGCCTTCGATTTAGCCTTCCAGGGAATCGAACTCGTAACTAATTTCGAGTCGCCGGGTAGAGCGCAAGGAGAGGTTGCGGGGCAAAATCCTAGCGGCTGCCAGCAAAATGTTCGCCGATCGCGCGAAGCGTCACGGCTTCGTAGCGGCGCTTCGCAACGCTTTGGGCGGGCGTCCAGGCTGTTCCGCGACTGCCGAAGAGCGCAATCACCAAGAGATCCGGCCGATCCCGTGGCTCAAAGCAATTACAGCTTCTGTCTACTTAGGAGTCGTTGAAGGTATCGGTGTATATGTTTAGGCTTGTGCCTAGGCGCTTGGCGTAGAAAATGTTGGCGGTCCTCGCGGCGGCGCATGGCGCGGCTGCCTCAGCTAACACTCTCTATCTCCCGAGGCTTCTCGATATCTGGTTTCCCGGGTCTCCTAACCCAGCGCGGAACGCGGCCTCTCCTGCTAAATGCGCACGTCGCCGGCAGGGTTCTCGTTTTACGCCAAATCGCTACTGATCCCCTTGACCTCGACCGATTGCGTCGAGATCTGCGAGTACTTCAGCCGGGATCTGAAGCGTCGCGGCCTTCAAATTCTCGCGGAGATGGCCCACGGAAGATGTTCCCGGGATCAATAAGATGTTGGGGGAGCGATGGAGAAGCCATGCTAACGCAACCTGCATGGGCGTGGCTTCGAGTGATGCCGCAGACGCGTCAAGTGCCGAAGACTGTAACGGGGTGAAGCCTCCCAGCGGGAAAAACGGAACGTAAGCCATCCCTTGAGCAGCCAGATCATCGATGAAAGCATCATCGTTCCTGCGGGCCACGTTGTAGAAATTCTGCACGCACACGACCTCGGTAATGGTTTGAGCCTCCGAGAGTTGCTTAGGAGTTATGTTGCTTAGTCCGATATGACGAATCAGGCCCTGACGCTTCAGTTCGGCGAGCACGTTCAGCGGTTCCTCGATGGATTCCTGGCCGGGTTCCATGATTCCTCCAACGCGGAGATTTACAACATCGAGGTGATCGAGTCCGAGATTCCTCAGGTTGTCATGAACTCCGTCGATCAGCTCCTGGCGGGAGAGAGCATGAATCCAGGACTTGTCTGAACCGCGCCGAGCGCCCAATTTGGTGACGATCACGAGACCATCCGTGTACGGATGGAGAGCCTGCTTGATGATCTGATTGGTCACGTGCGGTCCGTAGTAGTCGCTGGTGTCAAGATGGTTCACGCCGGACTCTACTGCCTCGCGAAGAACAGCAATGGCGGCATCGACGTCCCGTGGTGGTCCCCAGACGCCGGGTCCGGCGAGCTGCATCGCACCGTATCCCATGCGGTTCAAAGTCATCGACGTACTTGGAAGATTGAAGCTTCCAGCAAGATCAGCCTGTTCGATCATTCCGTTCCTCCTTGCTACAATCATTTGATGAAGGATTCTTCAGGTTTGGAGTTCGCATATGCCGGCTGAGGCCATCGTCGCACTTGAGCCAAGAAAGACGCCCCTCCAAGCGAGGTCGACGGTCACGGTAGAGGCGATTTCTGAGGCGACTATTCAGATTTTGCTCAGCCACGGGGCAGACCGATTGACGACGACACGGGTCGCCCAGCGTGCCGGTGTCTCGGTGGGCACACTGTACCAGTACTATCCCAATAAGCAGTCGCTGCTGTTTGCAGTGCTGGAAAATCATCTCACTAACGTAATGGCAACGGTTGAGGCCGCTTGTGAGAGCGCATGTCATAAATCGTTAGCTGAGATGATTCAAGAAATGGTGGAGGCGTTCGTCGACGCCAAGATGGACCGCGCCGACATCTCTGTGGCCCTCTACCAGGTCGCTGCCGACGTAGGTGGCCCCGCCTTGATCAAACGGATCAACCAACGGTCTCGGAAAGCTGTTGAGGCGATGCTGGAGACAGCCTCCG